>JBGTDP010000099.1:0-3093 GCA_041748255.1 Thermosynechococcaceae cyanobacterium
CTAATTGAAATTTGCAACTATTTGATGCTAAAACAAATTTCCACCATAGAGAGAAAGATAGCTGCTCAAGGTGGAAATTTGTAAGCTGAAAATATGACTACTAGGGTAACCAAATAAGAGGAGCTAATCAAATAGGCTTGAAAGCTAAAGCATTGGGCAAGATTAGTTTTAGTTCAGCAGAAGTGCCAGTTAAATGCTTACCTCTAGCAATCTTATTGAGGCGAAGGAACGTCTGTCGGCTCCATCGTTGTTGTCGGCACCTGAGTTTCTGTCGGCTCCATTGTTGTTGTCGGGACGGTGGTTTCTTCAGGAACAACCATCGTTTCTGTGGTTGTCTCCATTGGCGTGGGTTCGGCTTCAGTATCGCCTACGCCTGTCCCTGTGTCACAAGCACCCAGGGTTGCAGCTAAGCCAAGAATTAGGGTAAATGCAGCTAGTTTAGATTTCATTATTTCTTTGAACTCCTCACGGTTTGCGGCAAAGTTAAGAGTGTAATTGTACCCTTAGCTTTTGTCAAGACTTTTTACAGTCAAGTTCTAGATAAGCTTTGCAGCTTTGGGCACAGTTAAACTCTCCCTAAAGTTGTAACTTAACTCAGTCTTAAATTATGCATTATTAGAATAACTAATACTTCAAGAAAGCGATTAAAGATCAGCTTAAGCCTTTGCTGAAGATCGCTCTCTAAGATAGGTAAAAACCGTTTTATCGCCTATATCAGGGGGAATTGGCTGTATTACCTTTCGCAGGGCAAATACCAAAAAAAGCACTGCCCAAGCCCCTAGGAGGACTTTTTCGACCTGAGGCGGCAAGCCACCGGCTATGTGTCCAAGCAACAGTAGGGGCAACAGTGGAGTCAGCAGTTTGGTTTCTAAGCGATTGAAGCAAAAGGCTTCTTTAAAGAAAATCCCGTTTAGGGCCGCAAAGCCAAAGCCAATCCCAAACAAGGTGACTGGATGGGCGTAAATGGTTTGTGCCAAAGGCTCACTGCTTTGAAAGGCAACGATCGCTGCGGCAATGCAACCCACTGCCCAGAATACTTGCAGGACTCGATGTAAAGCAGCCATGTAGATATGAATGGTCAACAGGCTTACGCCGAGGGCTGCAGAAAAAATCCCATAGAAAATGGTCAAGGATTTAAGCACCTGAGGGTCAGGGCCCTGCCAGAAGACTAACCCGGTCCCTAGCCCAAAGCACAAAGCCGCGATCGCCAGCGCCGCCCGATAGACAATCACGCCAGTCCTATCTGCCTGGGTAACTGTAAATTCTCCAAACTGACCTTGATAGATTTCCGGTAACTCAGCTGTCAGAGCCATAATCACTCTCCTATTCGATTTCTAAAGCAGGGTAGTCCTTGAACATAACCTGAAGGGCATCTCCCTCCCGCAGATCAAGCAGGGTTTGGGCACTGCCACCGTTGACAGCAATTTCAAGCCAACCGTGACTGCCAATCAATCCCACTGGTTCCCCAGGTCTACTATCACTATAAGCCTGACCTGCTTTAATCTTGACATTTTCTATCTCAAGGAACCACTGCTTGTCTTGGAGCCGATCACCAGGAATGGTCGTGATTAAGTTGCCAAAGGTATCGATCGCTTGAATATAGCCTGCAATGCCTGAATGAGTTTGCTGCCAGCCCAGCAGCGGTCCCGGTACCAGATCTGTCGGGGAGATCGTCGGCCCTAATTGCTTAAATTCCACACCGCTGGCCAGATGAGCCCCCACAGGGGCAAAGATATCCCGGCCATGAAAGGTGAAACTGGGTTGAGGAGAATACCAGTAGTCAGGATTGCTGAGTTCGACAACAGAGATCGCAGAACTCTGAGCCAACACGCCGCTAAAAAGCCCATTGTCAGGCCCCACTAAGAATCCTATAGAAGTTTGAATAGCGATCGCCCGGCGAGAGCTGCCGACCCCTGGATCAACCACAGCAACATGAACGGTTCCCTGGGGAAAGTGCCGGTAGGCATTGATTAAATGAAACGCCGCTGCTGCAATATTTTGGGGCGCGACCTGATGGGTTAAGTCAATCACTTGTAATCGGGGATTAATTTGGGCAATTACCCCCTTCATCACCCCAACGTAGACATCTTGAAATCCAAAATCACTTAAGAGCGTTAGCACACCAGCTGTAGTCATGCATTTGATTCCTTGGGCTTGGGGGTGCATTCCGACGGCGATAGGCTTGATGTTCCTCAGGCTCCCTGCCCGCCATCCCAATCAAAGCCTAGAAGCCAATTCCAGCCGACCTTCAGCTTAAATCAAGCTTAGAAATTCAGGCATCCTGCCTTGACGCTGCTCAATCGGTGCTATCTTAAAAGCAGTGCTATACACCTATTAAAAGCTAATTACTGTTTGCAGTGAACAAATATGAATAAAAGACGTCAGACCTTATTAACAAGATTTGCTGAAACCCATCGGGCAAATATGCGCCGCTCCGTAGAGCATCGCCTTAAAGTTGCTCGTCAACAGGGCGATCAAGCCTTAGTTCGGGCTCTAGAAGCAGAATACAAGCAAGTTGTTTCTTAAGCCTACTTTCTTCTAAAATTATTAATCTTATTTAAACCTAGATCACTCTTGAAACGTTGCCCTTCAGCGCCTTTCAGGAGTGATTTTTTATTGCTCGATCCTAGTTGATCAGAGCTTGGTCACTCTAGTCAATCACCGCAACCGGGCTGAGAAACTAGGTTGGTCTGGGGGATGAAACTTAGGGATACCAACATTAATCGGTACTCATCCCTGTACTGTTAAGATTGCTTTGGTCTTAAGATAGTCTCGAAGTCATTGCTGACTGAGTTTCATCCCATCCTTCACTGATCAACAGATATGTCTACTGGTTATCTTGCCCTGGTCCTGCATGCCCATCTTCCTTTTGTCAGGCATCCTGGGAGCGACTACGTTTTAGAAGAAGAATGGCTATTTGAGGCAATTACAGAGACATACATCCCGCTACTACAGGTTTTTGAGGGCTTAAAGCAGGATGGGATTGATTTCAAGGTCACCATGAGTATGACACCCCCGCTGGTGTCAATGCTCCGAGACCCGCTATTGCAAGATCGATACGATGCGCATTTAGGGCAGCTAGAAAAATTAACC
>JBGTDP010000100.1:0-1678 GCA_041748255.1 Thermosynechococcaceae cyanobacterium
AATGGATATCTTAAGCGGTTTCGAATTCTATCGGAGCGCTATCGCAATCGCCACAGGCGTTTTGCCTTGCGCTTCAACTTGATTGCTGGGCTCTACAACTATGAGTTGCCTCTGCCATGCTGACCTTTTGCAAGAACTCTACTACACCCACTTTTGGGTCTGGGATGATGATTTCTCCCAAAATCCTCAAGACTACGAGTATCTCACCCGAGACCAGGCCCGCTTGATCGACCAGACTGTCGATGCTTATAACACAATCATTAAGTCGGCAGCAGCCAATCGTGGCTGGCATGTCGTTGACCTGTGCCAAAAACTGGATCAGCTTGCCTACCGCCGTCAGCAGGGAACGCCCCAGTATGAGTTCCCACAGGAATTGATTGCTGCAATGCAGGCAAATCCTGCAACTCGCTATCGATTTAATGTGCAAGGACGTCCCATTTTAGACACTCGGTATTTGGGGATTAACCTCAGCAAAACCACTCCCGAAGAGCGTTACAAAGGTGGCTTTATAAGTTTGGATGGCATCCACCCAACTACAATTGGCTACGGTCTAGTTGCCCACGAGTTCTTGAAGGTGATAGGACAAGTTGTGGAAACTAACCCGCTCGACTGGACAAAGATCGTGGAGGCCGACACCCTTGTGAAAGACCCTCCCCAGAATTTAGAGAGTCTACAGGGTCTTCTCGGTTTTATCGCCAGCCAGGAGCCATTGACCAGGCTTATCAAGGTAATTGGAAAGGGTTTTTAAGCTGAAGTCCTTGCCATTTTGATACTGATACTGCGCGATCGCCCGCTTCCACTTCTTCAGCCGCTCCCGACTGATCTCAAACTGAGGTTCCTGGCTGCGAAAGCGGAGGTCCTTATTCTTCCTTGCCTGGGTTAGGAGGGATAGCTGTTCGTCGTCAATCACAATTTTGTGAAGCTTGAATGAGCACCTCCCAATTCTGGCATAGGAGCCTGGGTTGGTTTCAGCAACTGCTTCGGCTGGTGAACTGACAATCTTGGCCATGAGCTTTCGATCAATTTCAAGTTGTAAAAAGCTGAGGAAAGTCCCTTCGGCACCAACAGCAACCCTACCTCCTGAAAAGCTTGGCTCTAGGTTTGTTGATTTGCGCCCTGCCCTTTTGATGCAGGTTGCCCTTTCGGGGACTGGTGTGGGCTACTCGGGGGGATTGGTAGCCCTGCTTAACCCTGGCAGCTTTTGGAGATCTCTCACTGCTTGTTTAGATACATTTGGTAGCCAAATCTAGGGCTTTAGCAAAATGATGTAGTCTATATGCCTGAAGACTGAAGTCTAATAAGGTTACAATTCTACATATAAGTCCCTCCTGCTGGTAGGGCAATTGAGGCTTTTATGCAAAGTTCTGCTGCTCGGGGGGACGAATAAGCGTAGGACTTGGAGAAGCCTCTTTAATTAATTGATAGTATTCAGGTCTTTAGGTTGCTTTTGGGCATGAACTTTACTGAAGGTGGGTTCAAACGGCAAAGGTAGTCATTCAAACCTGAGTAGCTTAGAGGTCGCCTCTGCCAAGATTGTCCTAACGCTCTTCAATGACTCTAGGCAGATGAAAATACGTGAAGCGTCAATTGAGCGGGTGAAATAGACGGTCCTCGGAACTGATTCATCAACCGGATGAGCATCCTTAACCCCCTCTCCAGCGGGGGAATCGGAAAAATC
>JBGTDP010000101.1:0-19632 GCA_041748255.1 Thermosynechococcaceae cyanobacterium
GGACTGATTATAAAAGGCCCGATGGCGAAATTGCCGGGGATTAAAGTTGCCCCTAAACCGCCAGTTGAGATGGTGAAGCATATTCAAATTAAAGGCGGCGGTAACGCCTTGGGCATCGTTATAAGCGGCCTCTAGCTGGCTTTTGGCTTTTTGCAAGTCAATCCCTAACAGGAAGAATTCTTCTGGCTCCAAGGCGGTAGTGATTTGGGTAAAAAACTGATCGCAGGCCTGGGGCGCAAGATTTCCTAAGCTACTGCCGAGGAAGCTAATCATTCGCGTTGGCAGCGTCAGCGGAGGCAAATTTTTTAAGGCTTGCTCATAGGTTCCGACCAGACCCTGGACCTGTAGTAAAGGGTAGGCTTCTAGAAGCTTCAAGGCACTGCCCTCTAGCATGCCACCGCTGACATCAATCGGCAGGTAGCGGAGCGGTTCACCCAGCTTGGCGTAGGCATCTAGTAACAGTCGGGTTTTGGTGGCGCTGCCACTGCCAAGCTCCACTAGCTCACACTCCCCTGTCCGACTAGCGATCGCTGGGGCGTAGGCTTGTAAGATCTCAGTTTCCGTCCGGGTGGGATAGTACTCCGGCAGGGTGCAAATTTGCTCAAATAACTCTGAGCCGCGATCGTCATAGAAGTAACGCGGCGGAATTGTTTTAGGGGACTGAGTCAGACCTTGAATCACATCCGTTCCCTGGTTTCCTTGCAGCCTGTTGCTTTGGTCGAACAACTCTAGGTGTAATCGATCCTCTAAGGCTGCATCAGGTTTTGCTTCTACACTGCTGGCAGCACCGCTGACCGGCTCAAACCTTGACGACATCGCTAATTCACTCCTCAAAAAAATTCACTTTAGACTTTTAAGCTTTTTGCCAGTAGGCTAAAGAGCAAAATCTTAGCTGTGGGCACAGCGAAATCCGGCAAAAAGCTCTCGGGCTCCAGGCTGATACCAATTACGGAATGCAGATCTTAAAGCTGGGGCACAGGTGGCCCAGCTTCCCCCTTTTAGAACCCGATGCTGACGATCAAAGTAGACCTTAGAATAGCCTGGATAGGGATAAGCGCTAAAGCCATCGTAGCCGTGGAACCAGGTATCAGTCCATTCCCAAACATTGCCTAGCATATCGTAGCAGCCCACAGGACTTTGACCGAGGGGATGAGCATCAACCGGGGTTGTCCCCCTGGGATGAGCATGATGATAGTTGTGATTACAGTGTCGAGGGGTGGGCTCTAGGGTTCCCCAGGGATAGCGTTGATGCTCTAAGGTTACGGGATTCCAGGCAGCGGCCTTTTCCCACTCGGCTTCAGTGGGCAGGCGCTTACCAACAAACCGGGCATAGGCATCGGCTTCATACCAACTCACCCCGCAAACAGGATGCTCCGCGACGTTGGAAAGCCAGTAAAGGGGATGGGCAACCGGATGGTCCTGGAGCCAGCGCCAGCCGGCAGACGACCACCAGCGGGAATCACTGTAGCCGCCGGCCTCAATAAAGGCTTGATACTGACCCTGGGTGACGGGGTATTGATCTAGCCAAAACGGCTCCAGCTCAATGGTATGGGCTGGCTTCTCGTTGTCAAGGGCATCCAAGGAATTGTTCCCCTGCTCGGATACTCCCGCCTGAATGTAAACCATCTTTGAGGGAGCTGGACTGGGGAGAGGATCTGATCCAACTTGGAGCTGGCCCATCCAGGGAGAGGGTTGGCGCTGTAACTGTAGGACCCAGCAAATCGTCTCAATGTGTTGGCTCTCGTGTTGTAGCAGCCAACGCCACAGCCAGGCTTGCTCCGCCAGGGGAGCTACATCTAGATAGGCTAGGACCTGCTCTCGAATCCGTTTGAGGTAATCAGAAATTTCTGGCAAGGAGGGCAAATCACAGCGCTGGTCCTTGGGTAATCCATCGGCGGCAAACAAGCGATGGTAGCTAGGGCAAATTGGGGCACGCCCGGCGCAGTGCTTGAGCAGCCAGCGTTCTTCGGCAAAGCCAATATGACCGAGGTGCCAGCCGACAGGACTAAAATCTGAGTGTGCCTGCCGAGAAAAAGCCTCTGAATCAAGTCCGTCAAATAAAGCTAGGGTCAGGTGACGCGATCGCAAAAATTGCTGCTTAAGTTGCTGGCGGTATTCTTTGAGATCCGCAGTCTGGCAAATCTCAGAGTTGATAGGTTTCAATATCAAGATCTTCTCCAATCACAACAAGGCTGTTCTCTGGGCAACAGCGCCATTGGTCGCTAGTAAACATAGGTTCAGAGGCGACAACCACGCCTCCGGCAAAAGAGGGATCATCGCGCAACCAGTAAAGAGAGGGGACCGAGCAGGCAGTGGCAAAGCGGGCGGCCACCAGGGAGTGACCATCACTGACTAGCAGGTTAAGGGCTGCTGTCACATTGTAGGCCTGGGTCCAACCAGCCAGCAGTTGCAGGGTTTGACGTAGGGCTTGGGGTAGGGAGCCTCCGGCTTCTTGAAGCTGCTGGCAGAATAAAGCAAAGATATGCTCTGAATCGGTGGTGCCTTCGATCGCAGTGTAAAAAGGATCGGACAGGCGATCGCGGATCGGCCGATAGAGGCTCTGGCGAAAATCTTGAATAAAGCCGTTGTGAATCCCCATAATCTTTCCCCAGCGGAAGGGTTGGCAATTACTCAGCTGCACCGCCTGCCCTACGGTTGCACTGCGAATACAGGCCAGAAGACAGCCTGTCTCGACATAGCGACTCAAGCTCAACAGGTTGGGGTCACTCCAGATCGGCAGCGTGTTTTTATAGGTAAACGGATCGCTCTGCCGCTGGGGATGATACCAGCCGATTCCAAAGCCATCGGCATTCATTAGCCCAGCGGTCATCTCCTGGGGTTGATAGCTCTGCACCAGTAGAGAGTGTTCTGGTTTAACCAGCAGTGAGTCCGTTTGAATCGGTGCACCCAGATAGCCCATTAAGCGACACATGGAATCAATCACTCCTAAAGATATTTTTGCCGGCTGCCCCCAGGGCCGTCTGTTTAATTGTTCTGGATGCTTGGCGAAATGGCCACTCCCCGAACCCAAACTTGTAAAATCCTGGAAATTTGTAAGTGTTGCCAGGTTGGCACCCTGGCTTAGATAGATAGAGATACTATTAAAATCTATAGTAATCAAGGGATAGTCCGCCGTTACCCCCAGGGACTGTTCCTTCTACTTTCTCCCGTTTCTGCTTTGATTGCAGGATTGAGTTCAGGATCTGTCCTGCTTAAGTAAACTAACACCTTGAAACCAAAGTCTTTAGCCTGCTAAAAGATCTGACCGCTGGCTCAACAACCCTTGAGCTGAGTTAAAAGGCAATTCTGCTGAGGGATTGTCGTTACTGCCCTGACGCAAGGCTTGGGCGAGGGTCACGAATCCTAATGGGTTGATTTTAAGCGACCTCCTGCCAGCCAGGGTGCGGTCTCTGCAGGTTTAAAGCTTGAAGCTCAACCCCAAAGTGCTCAGGGAGAGCTGGTACGGACACGCTACTGGAGACAGCATGAACAGTTTAGATCAACAGGATCAAGATCAGGCGTTAGAAGGTGCCAAGGTTTATCAACCTCCCTCGCCCCAATTGAATCAACCCCTGGCCCCTGCCACCCTTGATTCCATTAACCACGAAAAAAATTTAATTGATGCCAATTTATGTCGGGCTGACTTGTGTGAAGCTGATTTGCGCCATGCTGACCTGAGTCGAGCCAATTTAAGTCAAGCGAATCTGGCCGGAGCGGATCTGACCGGGGCGGATCTGACCGGGGCAAACCTAAGCCAGGCAAATCTCACCGGCGCTGCCCTTGGTCGGGCAATTTTAGTTGATGCCAATCTAAGTGAGGCAAATCTAAAGGCTGCGGATTTGATTCAAGCCAACTTGACCCGAGGGAACTTGACGCGGGCCAACTTGTGGCAGGCAATTTTAAACAGGAGCGACCTGAGCAAAGCTAACTTAAGTGAATCAAACCTGGGCAGAGCAAGTTTGGTGGGGACCAATTTGTGGCTGGCCGATTTGAGTCGAGCCGACTTGAGCGCCGCCAATTTTACCGGGGCCAATCTCAGCGCCACCAACCTGAGTGAAACGAACCTGACAGCAGCGGATCTAACCGGCGTCAATCTCAGCCGGGCTAACCTGATGGGGGCGGAGTTTAACCGAGCAACCCTGACTGGGGCTAATCTTAGCAAGACAATTTTTCCCGATGGTGAAATTCATTCCTAAAACAGCTAGATAGAGTGATATGCCCCTATTTGCCAGCCCTCAAGTGCAGGCTGAACGATGGGTAGGTACTATAGAAGTACGGCTTCGTTGAAGGGATAGGTTAGCCAAACCCCGTTAAGCCTAGATTGCCAGTCAAGACCCAGTGACTCAATGCCTGCAGTGATGACATAGATTTATGAAACAAGGTTTCCGCGTTGGTGCTTTATTTGGCATCCCTTTATTTATTGATTCCTCCTGGTTTTTTATTGTGGCGCTGGTCACATTTTTGGATGGCTTGGCATGGCAAGAGCTGCACCCAAACTGGGGAGCTGAGCTGGCTTGGGGTGCTGGTTTGGTAATGGCCCTGCTGCTATTTGGCTCCGTGCTCCTGCATGAACTCGGGCACAGTCTGGTGGCCCGATCCCAGGGCATTCAGGTAAATGCAATTACCCTGTTCTTATTTGGTGGGATTGCCTCAATTGAGGAAGAATCTAAAACCCCCGGTCAAGCCTTTCAAGTCGCGATCGCTGGCCCTTTAGTCAGCATCAGCTTATTTTTAATTCTCCTCCTGGGAGCACAATTTTTTGCCTCTGATAGCCCTGTTGGCGTCTTGGGCCGTAGCTTGGCTCAGATTAATCTAGTCTTAGCCCTTTTCAACTTAATTCCCGGCTTGCCCCTAGATGGGGGCCAAATTCTTAAAGCAGCCGTATGGAAAGCCACCGGCGATCGCTTTAAGGGCGTGCACTGGGCGGCCAAGGTCGGACAGGCCCTAGGCTGGACAGCAATTATTGGTGGGGTTGGATCTGTTCTGTTGACTGGGAACTACAGTGGTCTGTGGATTGCCCTACTAGGCTGGTTTGGGCTTCGGAATGCCTATACCTACGATCGGTTCACCGACTTGCAGGAAGCCCTGACCCAGCTTAAGGCAGAGGATGCGATGACCCGAGATTTTCGCGTCGTCGATGCCAACTTGAGCTTGCGCCAGTTTGCTGATGAGTATCTGTTAACCCAGAAGCGGTCGCCGGTTTATTTTGCCGCCTCGGACGGGCGCTATCGTGGCTTGGTTCGTCCCGATGACCTCAGTGAGGTTGAGCGCAGCCAGTGGGAAACTCAAACCGTTCAACAGATTGTCCATCCCCTGCCAGAGATTGCCACTGTGGTTCAATCAGCTCCTCTGAGTCAGGTGATTAACCTCCTGGAAACTCAAAACTTGCCCCGCATCACGGTGCTTTCTCCAGCCGATGCCGTTGCTGGGATTGTTGATCGCGGAGATACTGTCCGGGCCTTGGCCCAGAAAATGAACCTGCAGATTACGGAAGCCGAGATTCACCGGATCAAAGAAGAAGGCAATTATCCCCCCGGCTTGCAACTGCAAGCGATCGCCAAAGCTGTGACCCAAACAGCCGCCCCTCAAGATATCAAGGTGACCGCTGAGTAAGCGCTGGCAGCCTTGTATTCGTCCTCAGAGAGGGGCAGCCGCTGAAACTGAGCCTGAAAGCAATTTTCTGCTGCTGCCACCAAGGCGTTGATCACCTGCTGAGCAGGGGTCTCTAGAGATAAAATTCCTGCCGGCAAAGCCTCTGGCCCAAAGACTTCAGCGACTAATTCCGGGTCAGGGTGCAAACGAATGGAGCCATGCTGCAGGACCGTATTTCCCCGCCAGAGTTGAGCACTGCCGATCAACTTGAGGCCATTGGCCAGGGTTAAATCTGCGCCGGTGGCGGCCCCAAAACAGTTGGGGTTATGACGATACCCCCCTCCTACTTGCCCGTAAATCAGCTTGACCCCCAGGGACTGCCAACCCTGGCGCAAAAACTCACAGATCTGGCGATAAACCTGGTTGCGGTTGCCCTTGAGCCCAGACATTACAATTGCATAGGTTAAGTCCCCTTGATGCAGAACCGCCCGGCCCCCGGAGGGGCGGCGGATCAGATCTAGGGGTTGCCCCCGCCAAACCAGATGATTCCAAGCTGGGGGCCAGTGGTGCTGGTGATGCCCAAGGGAAATGGCGGGTGGCGACCAGGTGTAAAACCGCAGGATTGGCCCAGAGTGCCCCTGACGGTGCTGCTCTAGTAACCAGGCATCGATTGCCATCTGCATCCCCCCTGGAGCCTCGAGCAGCGGAATCAGTCGCCACTGATTTTGGTTTAATACTGGTGCCGCTATCCCGGGCAAATTAGTTGCTGGGTTGGAATTCACCTTGCAGGGCTTCGTCATTGTCATCGGCGATCGTCGCTACTATCGTAATCAGTCGCGAGATTTCCCCTGGCGAGAGATCCGCCACAGCGCGGGTAGCCAGGACAACTACCTGCTGGTTAAAAATCCCAAAGCAAGACTCAAAGGTTGCCAACCAGTTCATTTCTAGTAGCTTTTGCATTAACTGAGCTTGATTGGACACTGGCAGTTGCAGCACTGGTGACCAAACCGTAAACATATCTTCATCGCTGAGGCCGGTCAGTTGTACCAAGACATCGACACTGCCATACTTAAACTTCCAGATGTAGCCTTCTTCAGTGTGATTGACCAGGGCACTATCATACTGATCCAGGCTAGAGATCACGGTCTCAACAGCCTCGGTATGACTTGCAGGGATCGCCTCTGTTGTTTCCTGTGCATAGGTTTCAGAAGCAGATTCATAGGTCGTCATAGCTACTACTTTTTCCTCAGGATGTTTGTATACTTCAACTGTAACCCCTGGAGACTCGCAGGGTTGTTGCAGGCTGATTCATTCCTTTAAGCTGAATTTGAATCGGCCTTAATTTAGCTGCTTTCTAGGGTTTTAATCCTTAAAGGCTCAAGGCAATAAATAACCTGCAGACGTTATGATTGCCGTAAATTGCTTTAACAAAGGTTCCCCCGCTTGCGCTCATCTGCCAAGTGCTACTGCCCAAGGGCTACTGCAAAGAGGAAAGTTAACTGTGCTCACGATTGTCTTAGTAATCAATACTTTGATTGCCCTGGGTTGTTGGCTGGCGGTTTGGCAGCTTTGGCAGCTGCGCCGCCGCATCCGCAAGGTTTCAGACACTTTAAATTCGGTGGAGAAACTAACCGATGCCATTCTCCACGGGGCACCCAAGGCAATCCTAAAGGGGCAATCTGGCACCCGCTCTTTGCGATCGCAGTATCAGCAGCTAGATCCTCAGGTGCAGCGAGTTCGCCAGGTATTGCAATTGCTCAGCCTAGCTCAGACGATTTGGCAACAAACCCTGCTCAGGTCTGCTTGGAAGCGGACTTCTGCCGTCAGGTCTTAAGATTAACGGGTTAGATTTAAATTAATCTTTTTGTTAGGAAGTCAACGATGTCTAATAACCGTTCGGGAACATTTTTAGGAGGTCTGATGGTAGGAGCCGCCTTGGGAACCTTGACGAGCTTGTTAGTGGCACCCAAATCAGGGCGGGAGACCCGGCATTTGTTAAAAAAATCAGCAGATGCGCTGCCAGAGTTGGCCGAGGATTTATCGACAAGCCTGCAGCTCCAGGCTGATCGCCTGTCTGAATCAGCTCTGCGCAGTTGGGATGGGACTCTTGTGCGATTGCGAGAAGCGATCTCCGCTGGAGTTGAAGCCAGCCACCAGCAGCGGCAGAGTCTCAAGCAAGCTCCCGCTGAAGATCCTGGGGCTCAGGCCCGCTCCTTTTATCCCCAGCCCAGTGATGATTTTCCCGCTGGGTCGCGCTAATTTCTTAAACCTGTGATTGAACCTCTTTTTTGGTTAGGCCTCTCGATTCTTTTGGTTGCGGTGAGTTTAACCGCTGTCCTAATTGTTGCCCTGCCGGCTTTGCAAGAACTTGTGCGCGCAGCTCGCAGTGCCGAAAAACTTTTTGATACCCTCTCCAGGGAGTTACCCCCCACCCTGGAAGCTATTCGCTTGACTGGGATGGAAATTAGTGACTTGACTGACGAGATTGATCAGGGGGTTCAGAATGCTGGAAATGTTGCCAAGCAGCTTGATCAGAGTTTGGATGGTGCTAGACAGCAAGCCCAAACCGTCGGTGTTACAACTCAAAGCGTTTTCGTTGGCTTGAGAACGGCCTGGAGAACCTTCTCTCGACCTGAACGCAGACGCCAACGTTATTTGCAGGCTGGGGGTTCCGGCCGCAGAAAAAAAGACTTTAAAAAACCCGGCAAAAAATCTTACCCGCCCAATGACTCTCTACCAGCGAGTTCAAAACCGGCCCTCGAGTTTCAGGACTATAGCAGCCCGGAAGCTGAGCCCCTAGACCCCCCGTCTGGATTCAACGACCCAAATTCTAAACGCGAGTAAACAATAACCACAGGGCTAAGCCGATCACGGGAAAGCCAATTAATACTGAAATCAAAATGTCGCGGATTGTGCGTAGGCGGCGATCAAGCTTACGGATATAGGACTCAGCGCCATACATATGGGCTTCAAGTCTTTCGAGCCTTTCAACATGCCGGGCATCAAACTGGTTGCCTTCGGACAGATAGCTCATTTGCCGGGCTAATTTTTCACTCAGGTTGCGATCGGCATTTTCTAGCTCATTGCGAACTTCCAGCAGTTCTTGGCGAAATTTGTCCCCCCGGGCATCAACCCCCTTCTCTAGCTCCAGGAAGTGTTGATTCATCCGACTTTGGGCCTGATCAACTTCCGCTAAGGTCGCCGCTGCTATCTCAACGTACTCCTTAAGTTTTAAGTGGGTTTGGCTTAAATCCTGAAACTGGGCTTGAACCTCAGCTAAACCTTCTAGAACTTCCAAGGCTTGCTTAAAGCGGCTGCGGAGGTCTGCTAGTTCCTGCTCAATATTCTCTAGCTCACGCAAGTCCTTTCCCCTTGGTTGGTAACGACACCGCGGTCAGTTGCTTAAAACCTTGCTCTAATGCCTCAAGCTGCGGCGCTAAAAGCAGGCAATCTTCACTCAATTTAGCAGCAGCCTTGACCTGCCGCAGAACCAAAAGGCTGCGATAATGCTGAGAGCCTGTACCAAAAGCTTGCGCTGCTTCTGGCAGTAAAAAATCCCAAGCTTGATCATCACTTTGCCAATCAGATTTAGCGCTTAGCCAGGTAAAGACTTCTTCAGGATTTAGCAACATACCTTCTCGATAGAATAACAAAAGATCCTTAAAGGGAATCCCTTGGCGCAAGCCTTGTTGAAATCCTTGCTTAAGGGCCTCAAGGGCTTCAAGTTTTTTTCTCTGTTTTCGATGGCCTAGGGCTCCGGCAAGGTAAAGGGCTGCGACATTTGTCGGCTCCTGTTGCAAAGAGTCTCGAACCTGGGTAAAGAATGAGGAGAGGCTATGTTGGGCTGCGGCAGTCCGAACTGCTTCCGCTAGGGCTAAAGGATCAAAACCTTTAAGTAACCCTAGCAAATCCAGTTCTGGAGGCATTGAGACTTTCGGTTGCCAAGGGGGTGTTTCAGGCGTTGGTTCAGGGATTGGCGCAGGGGTTGTGACCGGAACTCGGGAGACAAGTTTTTCAAACAGGCCCGGTCCCATCTGGGTATACCCCCGGTGAACCGAACGGATGGCATTGGCAATTTCCTCGGCGGGGGTGTCCTTGAGCAGATACCCCATGGCTCCGGCCTGAAGCGCTTGGGCTAGGGATTCTTCATCATCAGAGCCACTGAGAACCAGAACTTTGGTGTTGCTATCTTGGTGAATAATCCGGGTTGCTGCAACCCCATCCATGACTGGCATGCGAATATCTAATAGCACCACATCAGGCCCAAGAGCAGCTACCTGCTCGATCGCAGTCTGTCCATTGTCGGCATCCCCAACTACCTCAAAATCTGGCTCTGGGTCTAGAAGTGCTTTGAGGCCCTGACGAATGACTCTCTGGTCATCAACCACCAAGATACGAATCATTTGGGAAAACTCCGTCCAGAAAGTCGACTGCAGTGACTTAACTGCTAAGAAGGTGGGGAAGTCCCCTAGGGTGGTTAGCTTTGTGATCGGCATCCAGCTATCTTTTCTAGTCTAAGTCTAATTAGATACAGAAATCTAGCCTGTGACCATTGACGCTACCACTCGTCGCTGATCTTATCCTGCTCTTGGTTAAACTGCCCAGGGGGTTGGTCCCCGCCACCTGCTGCCGACTGGGCTAGCCAATCTTGGCCGATTTGAATTGTAATGTCAGAGTTTAGGATGCCGGTACTTTCAATGCGAACTTCTCCCAATCCCAGTTGTTGATGCAGGGCTTGGGCACTGGCAATGTCGCCTTGCTGGGCAATGATTCGAGTCACCGCTAGGGGCTCCTGGTCAGCAGAGGCTTGATAAGTTTCGCCATAACCCGCCGCTAGCAATTGATCTGCCAATGCATTGGCCGCCCCTGGATGTTTGGCACTGTCTTGGATCGCCACCCTCAGGCGACCCGGATCAATCGCGGGGGGTTGCAAGGCTTCAGCGCTAAAATGCTGGGCAGTCATTGCTTGAACTTGGTCTGGGTTTGGCAACCAATAACTTGCTTGATAATCTTCGGGATGACTAAAGGACCCTGGTAGCATTAACATCTGCACATTTTGACGCTGCTGATGGGCCAGCCGCCCGGCGATCGCGATTAATTCCCTCACACTTAAGTCAGTGTCCAGATGGGAGCGAATCAGGGTCAAAATCTGAGGCAGTCGGGTTAGGGTAAGAGGGCTTAAGGCTTGCTCTTGCAAGGCCCGGATTAAACTCTGTTGACGCTGAATCCGGCCAATGTCCCCCCACTCATCGTAACGATAACGCAGAAACTGGAGCGCCTGATCGCCATTGAGATGCTGTTGGCCAGCCTGGAGATTGATATACAGATGCTGACTGTGATCTTGATATTTCATCGCCTTGGGCACATACAGATCAACCCCTCCCAGGGCATTGACCAGGGCCTCAATGCCTTGAACGTTCACCCGCACATAGCGATCGATGGGAACCCCCAACAAATCGCTGACGGTTTGGTTACTCAGGGCTGCTCCCCCCTCAAGATTTGCTTCGTTGATTTTGGTGTAGCCGTAGCCCTCTACCCAGGTGCGAGTATCGCGGGGGATTGAAAGCAAAGTGACTCGCTGAGCCTCTGGATCAAGCCGCAGGAGCAGGATTGTATCGGCTAATCCGTCTAAGGAATTAACCACCGCTTGATAATCTGGATCGGTGGCAGGGGGAGAATCTAACTCCGACGAAAGGACTTTGATGCCCAAAATTAAAATATTAATCGGACGGTTAAGCTGGGGAACCCCCAGGGAGCTGGTGGCGATCGCTGTCGGGGTGGCACTTGCCTGCGACTGGCGATGGAAAGGGGAGTGGGCATCCAGGGATAGGGCTAGGAGGGCTCCCATGCTCGCTGAAACGGCTCCTAATCCGGTTAAGGCCAGCAGCACTTGCCAAAGGGGCTTTTTTTGAGAGAAAAACTTGCCAACGACTGAGGCGCGGATTTTAGGTTGAACGGTCACAACTTTCCTCTACACCAGGGTTGAAAATTGAACCAAGGCTGGGGATCAGCTTAAGAGCGAGTTTAGAGAAAAATCAGCTCACCCTGAACTATCCTGATCCTGAGCCTATTGTTCCCAACTCAACCGCAGTCGTTGCAGTCCTTGAAGTTAAACCTCAGCCTTTAACTGGCTAAGAAGTATGGAATAGAGGAGTGATTATGCAGATATGAGAAAATGCTGATTCAACTCAAGGTGTCAGCTTAAAGGGGCAACGGTGTGATTGCCGACTGGCAAATTTATCTAACCCTAGTCAATCTGGATTGCCGTGGGACCGGCGCCCTCAAGCTCAGAGGTGGAGTGGCGATAGTCAACATAGAGTTGCTGGCGCCAGTTAAAGAAAGCTTGGTAGGCAGGATCGTCAGCCAGCCCTGGAACCCCCTTGCCCCTCAGTTCTGCCGGAATATCAAGATAAGGACCGGCGGGAATCTTAAGATACATACTTAAGCAGGCAACGGCAAAGTCAGCCAGGGTGGGCTGATCTCCAACCAAATACGGACTCTGTTGCAGAATCAACGTCAATGACTCTAACCCCTGGGCGATCGTGGCGCGGGCGGTCTTGACTCCCTCTGGACTGGCGCCGACGCCAATGCCTAAAACCTCTAGCAGCTCCCCTGGAACTGTTTCAACCAAACGCTTAACCAGGTCGGGGGTATTCTTGGGCAAAACCGCTGCCCGAAAGCTGGAATTGTGGCTGAGGGCTGCAAAGGCAACCTTACGACTCTGGGGGCCAATCACCGTGTCTGCCCAGTCTGCGAGCAACAGGCACAGGCCCCGCTGCCGTGACTCCGCTGGAATAATTGGGTTGTTGGGATAATGCTGATCAAGATAGCGGGCGATCGCGCCGGATCCAGCAATTACCTGGGGGCCATCTTTTAATACCGGAACCTGACGCTGTCCTGAGAGCTGATAAATCTCAACTTGACCAACGCCGGGGGCAATTTCAACCTTACGGTACTCTAACCCTTTATAGTCAAGGATTAGGCGAACCTTTTCACAGTAGTGAGACAGTTCAAACTGATGTAGCTCCAACATCTTGTGTCCTTCCGAAATGCCTTTACAGTCTAACGGACCCCCTAATAACGCCTATACAACCTCAGGCAGGAATCATCGTGCTAACTAGGACAGCTTAGGCTTTTAGCTTCTGCGCCAGTAACTGATTGGTGGCCTTTGGGGCAGCCCGACCCTGGGTTTGTTTCATAATCTGGCCGACAAAAAATCCCAGCAGCTTGGTTTTGCCGTTACGATATTGGGCCAGCTCTTGAGGATGAGCCTTGAGGATTTCTTCTACCAGGGACTCTAAAACGGCTGGATCAGAAATTTGGGTTAGCCCCTGATTTTCTACCCATTGCTTAGGAGACCCCCCTTCCACCAAAAGCTTTGGCAGTAAGTCTTTAGCAATCTTGCTGCTGATTGTGCCCTGCTCAATCAGGTCAATCAACTCAGCCAGGGCCTGGGGTTTGAGGGCAATCTCGGCCACACTGATCTTCTCACTGTTCAAGTAACCAGTGATATCTCCCATGACCCAGTTGGCGGTCTGCTTGGCGTTTGCCCCCGCGGCGACAGCCGCTTCAAAATACTCCGCCACGGGTCGATCTTCGGTCAGCACCCGGGCATCGTAGGCAGACAGCCCCAAGTCTGTTTCGTAGCGGTGCCGCTTTTGGGCGGGCAGCTCTGGGAGTTCTGCCCGCCATTGGGCCTGTTGATCGGCACTCACCTCAATCGGCATCAAGTCCGGTTCCGGGAAATAGCGATAGTCGCTGGAACCCTCCTTGGTCCGCATACTGATGGTTTTTTGAGCACCTTCTTCCCACAGGCGAGTTTCTAGAAAAATCGGTTCACCGGCTTCCAGGGCTTGGGTTTGGCGCTCAATCTCGTAGTCGATCGCCCGCTGAATCGCATTAAAGGAGTTCATATTTTTGATCTCCACCTTGGTGCCAAACTCAGCTTGCCCCACGGGCCGGATAGAGATGTTGACATCACAGCGAAGGGAGCCTTCCTGCATGTTGCCATCAGAGACTTCTAGATAACGCAAAATTCGCCGCAGTTCTTGGGCATACTCAGCCGCTTCTAGACCAGAGCGTAGATCCGGTTCCGAGACAATCTCACACAGGGGCACCCCCGCGCGGTTATAGTCAGCCAGGGAGTGGGTGGAGCCAGAGAGCCTGTCACTGCCCCCGTGGACTAACTTGCCGGCATCTTCTTCCATGTGCAAGCGGGTAATGCCGATTTTTTTGCGGACTGGCTGATTTTCAGGGTCGATCAGTTCAATCTCTAGCCAGCCGTGCTCAGCAATGGGCAAATCATACTGAGAAATTTGGTAGTTCTTGGGAAGGTCTGGATAAAAATATTGTTTGCGGTCAAACTTGCTGTAGGGGGCAATCTGACAGTTTAGGGCCATCCCAGCTTTAACCGCATACTCTAGGACTGTCTGATTGAGCACGGGCAGCACCCCTGGCATGCCCATGCAAACTGGGCAAACCTGGTGATTGGGGGCCGTCCCAAAATCTGTGGCACAGTCACAAAAGATCTTGCTGTTGGACTTAAGCTGACAGTGGGTTTCTAGACCAATGACGGCCTCGTATTGCGTCTTTACAGGGGCAGCAGTGACCATAATCAGTTGAGATGAGGAGTTGTCTTTATTCTAGCGGCTGCGGTTCTCCTGATAATGAATCAAATTTGTCCGGCTAGGCGTCAAGACCAGGGGGATCTAGAAAATCCATGTTGGCGATCGCCAGTGGCACTTCCTCCAGCGGGTTAAGTTTCTTACTTTCCCTACTGTTAATCAACTAAAGCTATACTCCACTGGGGAATTAGCTTTTTCTTTTGTCCCGAACATTTTCCTGACCTCAAGTTTAAAGGCGTGCTGTTATGCGTCGAACCCGTCTGCAGTCTTTCCTGAGTCGCTGCCTTCAGGCTGCCATTGTCACCATTGCCTTGGGGTATTTTTTCTTGACGCCAGTTGGGGCCCAAGCTCCAACCTTTCCCGTCACCCTAGATGGCTATCGGCTGTTTGAGATTAGTGACTCTGGACAGTACAGTGCTGAGCAACGGGCCAAAGATACTGGTGCTGTCCTGCAAGCAGCCGTGCAAAGCGCTCAGCCCCCCCAGGTAGAGGTTGCCCAACAAAATCAACTGCCAGTGATTCTGGTCAATGGTCGCTATTTGTTGAGTGTGACAACCAAAGATGCCCCCCAGGGAAGACCCCCTGAAGAGCAGGCCCAGCAATGGGCACAGCAAATTCAATTGGCAATTGAGCGGGGACGGCGACAGAGAACCGGGCAGTATTTTCGTCAGGCCCTGGTTTGGGTAGCGGTCTGGATCTTGCTGGCGATCTCACTGCACTGGGGGTTGGGATGGCTCTGGCGGCGCTGGCTGCAGCGATTGATTCCCCAAGAAGCCACCACCCCTGAAGCTGATCTCCCACCGTCTGGCATTGAGCTGTTATATCAAACAACTTTAGTGGCGATGCGATCGCTGGTGTGGTTACTGGCTGCCTATTCGATTAGCAGTCGGTTTCCCCTCACCCGCAACTGGAACTACCGAGTTACAGAAGTGCTACGGGAAAGTTTTATTTCACCGCTGATTTCCCTGGGAGAAAACTCCTACTCGGTGGTTGATATTGTGTCCCTGTTGGGATTATTTCTAGGGTTAATTGTTTTCTCTAGAACCGCAACTAAGGTGTTGCGATCGCGGGTGTTGCAAGCTACAGGGGTTAATCGCGGTGCCCAGGAAACCGTTGCCTTTTTGGCCAATTACAGCCTGATTTTAATCGGCACTATTGTCCTACTCCAGCTTTGGGGGTTAGACCTCAGTTCCCTGGCGATCTTAATCAGTGTTTTGGGGGTGGGAATTGGCTTTGGCCTCCAGGGGATTGCCAAGGAATTTGTCAGTGGTCTGGTGATTATTTTTGAGCGTCCGATTCAGGTCGGTGACTTTATTGAACTGGCAGAAATGCAGGGCACTGTAGAACGCATCAGTGTTCGCAGTACTGAGATCCGGACAGTGGATCAGCTCTCGGTTATTATTCCCAACTCTCGGTTTCTAGAGTCAGAGGTGATTAACTGGAGTCACCGGACGCCGATTTCCCGTCTGCGAATCCCAGTAGGAGTCGCCTATGGCTCCAGCTTGAGTACGGTCCGCAGTGCTTTGATTGACGCCGCCAAGGATTATCCTGACCCCGATGTGCTCACAGATCCAGCCCCGAGGGTATTTTTTAAGGGCTTTGGAGAGAGCTCCTTAGACTTTGAACTTTTAATCTGGATTGCCGAACCCCGCAAGCAGTTTGGGGTCAAGAGTGATCTTTACTTTCGGATTGAAGCCATTCTCCGCCACCGGAAGATTGAAATTCCTTTTCCCCAACGGGACTTGCATCTTCGGTCTGGGAGCTTGCCCGTGGAACTGCCAGCTCAATTGCAGGACTCTTTAGCCGATTTGTCTGCCGGGCTGGCAGCCTGGCTAAAACAGAACGCTCAAGACAATCCTCCCAATGGTCAAGCTAAATCTGCGCCGGAGGAACACGCTGAGCTTGACCCAGATCATTCAACCTAGACTGGAGATCTACCCCTACGGATTACCACTGGGGATCGGCTGCCAGCAATGCGGCTGTCGCCGCTTGATCCAAAGGTCTAGCAAAAAAGTACCCCTGGGCATACTTGCAGGCTAAAGCTTTAAGTTGGGCCAATTGGTTTGCGGTTTCTACCCCTTCGGCTGTGACATCAATGTTCATATTTTCAGCCAGGGTCAAGATCGTTCCCACAATTGGTGTGAGGATTTGTGACCCACAGGAATGTTTAGGGTCAACCTGACTAATAAAGGATCGGTCAATTTTTAAGCCATCCACCGGGAACCGATGCAGATAACTCAGGGAAGAATAACCGGTGCCAAAGTCATCTAATTGCAATTCAATTCCCAGGTCTCTTAATTGCAAGAGCATTGCCATTGCTGAGTCAGCATTTTCCATGATCACACTTTCGGTAATCTCTAGCTTGAATTTGTTGGCTGCCAAGCCAGTTGTTTGAAGGGTTTGGCTAATTTGCTCAATCAGATCCGGCTGGGAAAACTGCTTGCTAGAAATATTTACACTGAGGGTGAGGGATTTTTGGGGAAACTGGCTCAGCCACGCCTGCATCTGGCGACAAGCTGCTTGAATCACCCAGTAGCCTAAGGGAACAATTGCCCCGGTTTCTTCAGCCACCGAGATAAAATCTCCTGGGGGCACTAAACCCCGAGTTGGGTGCTGCCAATGCACTAGAGCCTCGAATCCAGTGATTTTTCCGGTCTCCAGCAAGATAATCGGTTGATAGTAAATCCGAAACTCCTGCCGAGCGATCGCCCGGCGCAGATCAGTCTCTAACTGCAACAAAGTGACCACTGAGTCATGCATACTCGGATCAAAGATCTCATAGCGGGTTTTACCCAGCAGCTTGGCCCGGTACATTGCTGTGTCAGCATCGCGCAGCAGGTCTTGGGGTTGGGTGTAGCCAATTGAACTGAGGGCAATACCGACACTGGCACTGCTAAAGATCTCGTGTCCATTGAGATGAAAAGGAAGTTTTAATTCTGCTTGAATCCGCTCAGCGACATCGGTGGCATCCCGGATGCTATTGAGATTGTCGATCAGGAGGGCAAATTCATCTCCCCCTAACCGGGCCACTAAATCAACTGGGCGCAGGCAGGCGGTTAGGCGGCGGGCGATCGCGATCAGCAGTTGGTCACCCACAATGTGACCTAAACTATCATTGACAACCTTAAACCGATCTAAATCAATAAACAGCACCGCAAACAAGTAGTCCTGGAGCTGTTTTGCCTTTTCGATTTCCCCTGCCAAGCGGCTCATAAACAAAGCTCGATTGGGCAGACCCGTTAGCTGATCATGAAAGGCATTGTGACGCAGGAGGGCTTCTGATTTTCGGCGCTCAGCAATACTGTCTTCTAAAACTTCTAAATTACGGCGCAATTCTAGCTGGGTAACAACTTGACGCGCCAGCGTCTGTAGCGCTTCTTGTTGATGGGCATTTAAGGTGCGAGGAACATGATCAAGCACACAAAGGGTTCCCAGCACAAAGCCATCAGGATTAACCAGCGGCGCCCCGGCATAAAACCGAATATGGGCCCCATTCGTGACAAAGCGATTGTCTGTATACCGGTGGTCGTTTAGGGTATCTGAAACAACGAGTAAATCTTTCTGCAGAATTACATCTGCACAAAAGGTCGTCTCCCGCAGCTCTTCACTGGAGACAAACCCCATCTTTGACTTAAACCAGTGGCGATCAGCATCCGTCAACCCGATCGCAGCGATTGGGGTCTGACAAATGTAAGCTGCTAGGTGGGTCAGATCGTCAAAATAGGCTTCAGGGGCAGTATCAAGAATTTGATACTGACTCAGAGCATTTAACCGTTCCACCTCAGTCTTAGGCAATTCCACGGCTCATCAAGTTGGCAAAAATACGAAAAATCTTTAATTTAAACTGAATGCTTTTATATCTGAAATCTACTGATTAATTAGTTCACGGAACGAAGCTCCACACCCGATTGCGATAAATTTTATTCCCCAAGCCGTCAGCATGCATTTAGTATGCCCTGCTGCAGCTAAATATTAGCGGAGAGTTAATTAAGTAGCAAGCCATAGGAGATTACCCGATGGTTGCAAATCGACTAGATTTTAACTGTGCCCCAAAAATGTACGCTGCTACGGGCAGAACGACTTGCCAGTAGCTTGCTGCTTATCCAACTAATGGTGTCCCACAAAAGCGCTTTGTATACGCAATGTCAACATATGTGTGTATTTGTGTGACCGTGGTATAGTCCAGACCAAGTTCTCAAGCTGGGCTTCTATCTTCCTAGATATGCAGACCGGTAGTTCACTATCATCAAGATACGGAGAAAAATCCTCAAGGACTGGAACAGGAGAATCAAATGCAAACCGCCTACGACCCAGACAAACGCAAACTTCTATCAGGGCTTAGTCACGGGTCTATTTTTTTTAGTGGCTTGGTTCTGTCGGTGGGGATTCCGATCTCCATCATGCTTGTCTCTGAAGATCCCGTGGTCAAGGAAAATGCCAAAGAAGCGATCAACTTTCACTTCAATGTCTGGCTGTATGGGATTATCTTTGGCATCCTGGTGCTTGTGGGAATTGGATTTATCCTGCTGGGAATTTTGTTCATTGTGCAGTGGGTGATGCCGATCATCGCGATTGTGAAGTCGTTAAATGATCCTGATCAACCCTTCCACTACCCCTTCATTTTTCGCTTATTTTAGCGGCAACAATCCAGCTCCCAGCCATGTTGACGCTGACCCAACGCTTGCCCGCCGATTTTGATCAATCCGTCAGCTTGACGCTGGCCTTGACGGCGGCGGAACGGACTCGAAGTTGGCATCGATTTGAAACGACTCAAGGACAAGGGGTGTTTCTGCGCTTACCCAGAGGCACAGTCTTGCAGGATGGTGATTTGCTGCAAACTGCCGCTGGCGATCAAATTGTCCAGATCCTTGCTAAGCCGGAACCGGTGCTAACTGTGAGGGCTAAGCCCCTAGATCTGCTCAGGGCTGCCTATCATCTGGGCAATCGCCACGTTTGTTTAGAGATTGCCCAGACTTACCTACGCTTGGCTCCAGATCCGGTGCTCAAATCAATGCTAGAGCAGCTCAACGTGCAAGTCATCTCAGAAATTGCCCCCTTTCAACCCGAGATGGGGGCTTATCACTCTACCCATGCCCATTAAAGCTGGATCGCAACAGCTGCTTTATTTATTGCAGCTAACCAGCTCAGCCCTACCAGTGGGAGCTTATAGCTATTCCGAAGGGTTAGAAAGTTTGGTTGACCAAGGGAGCCTGCAGACAGCGCCAGAGTTAACCCATTGGTTAGTTCAGGAGCTTGGTTATGGGGCGATTCGCTTAGAGACTGCTGTGATGATCCGGGCCTACCAGGCGGTAGAAAATCAGGATTTTGATGCTTTGGCTACCTGGAATCATTGGCTGTCTGCGGCCAAGGAAACTGAAGAGTTGCGCCAGCAAAGTTGGCAAATGGGCAACTCTCT
>JBGTDP010000102.1:0-5205 GCA_041748255.1 Thermosynechococcaceae cyanobacterium
GCTGCCACTCTGCAAGCAATGGCCCAGGGGGCAGAGGTTGTGGGGGGAAGAATTCTCATGGACCCGAGAGATCGCGCTGCCCTAGATCCAGAAACTCGCTGGGCCCACCTGCGGGAGGTTAGCTATCGCCATCTAATGGCAGAGCTAGAGACCTATGTGGACCCCAATCCCTCCGATCCTTGGCCCCGGCACTATCAACACTGGGGGGGGAGTTTAGCCGTCACAGCCGAGATCTACGAGCGCGCAGGCAGGTTGCCGGTGGTCCGCTCCTTGGAAGATATTGCCTTTTATCGGGCTCTAGTACGGGTAGACGCCCGGATTCGCCACAGCCCAGCGGTGCAGGTGGTGACCTCTGGACGACAAACCGGCCGCAGTGAAACCGGACTGGCCAGTCAACTGCGAGTCTGGCGAGAAATGGGCTCTCAGCAGCAGCCCTGTTGGGTGGAGTCCGCCGCCGCAATTGAGACCCGGTTTCGCTCCCGCCAGCAACTGCGACAGCTTTGGCAGCGACTCAGGATCAAGTCACAGCTTTCTAACGGAGAACCCCTCAACTCCCTAGTTCTAGGAAGTCAACCGCTGGAAGGGGATCATTCATTCCAAGCTGAAGTTAGTTCCCTGTCGGCGCAACTGGGAGTGCCTAAGGGCTGGCTGTTAGATCAACTGGCTGGATCAACTTACTTTGGTCAGTTGCTTGAGCAGGTTGAAACCTGCCAGCAACAAGCCGGGACAGGAGTACAGAATTGGCCAAAGGTAGAAACGCAACAGGCGATTCATGACCTGCGACTGCGGCTAGCTAGCTTACGGCAGCAAGGGGGTCATCCCCTAAAGACGCTCAAACAGGTCCAGCCGGTAGTTGGTTTCCCGGCGGCCTTCAAGATGTCGCAATTGAGTGCCCCGACGCTCCAGGAATAGGGTATGAACCTGATCGCCCGTGAGCGGATAGTTGGCCACCTCTGGCGTCCAGTGGACCAGTAGCAAATGCCCCCCTGGCTGCAAATGGGTAATGATCTGCTCCGCAGCTTGACCCAAGTCCTCCCAAGACCAGTAATAGCCCACCTCAGATAGGAGGATCAAATCAAACTGATCTTGAGGAAACTCCTGGGGCAAATGCATTTGGGCAAAGCAAACCTGGGGCAAATCCCGGCAGCGCTGCTTAGCTTTTGTCAGAGCCTGGGCCGAAACATCGATCGCCAGTAGCGACTCACAGCGTTCAGCAAGTTGCTGAGTCAAGACCCCAATCGAGCAGCCAATTTCCAGGGCCTGCGGGTAGCGATCGCACGGTAGAGCCGCCAACGTGGCAGTATACTTTTGAGCCTCATACTCACTGGTCTCAAAGTTCCAGGGGTCGGCATGGGTGGCATAAAGATTTTCAAAATGACTTGCCGATAGCGACTTTGAAGCCTCGTTCATGGGCGCACCTCCAGGTAAATTTCCTCAGGCTGGGTAAATCGGGCCAGCACCTCTGGCATCAAGCGAAACCCCTGGGGGTCATCTTGAATGAGATCAGTGGTTTGGGAGCGATGGCAGGCGATCGCAGTACTTTTTTGGCTTAAAACTGAGCTAATATCCAGTCGCCAGGCCCTTCTCTGCCCCAAGTCCAAGCTTTCTATCGGCTGGCCACCCGTCCAAACGGCATACTCCAGTTGTCGCGGCGCAGGCTGCCAATCGGCCACAGCCGTGGTGATCAGTTCCCAGGTGGCCCGGTGATCTCGATGGCGATCTCCATGCCAGGGCAGCAAAATTGTCTGCGGTTTCAAGCGCTCCAAATAGGCTTGGCAACGAAGCAAGGTTTCCTGAAATCCATCCATTTTCAGAGTTGGAATGTCCCCATCCCCCAACCCTAAGAATGTCACGGCTTCACCCCATACCCCTAAAATCTTAAGCGCTGCTAGGGCTTCTGTCTGCCGCAGCCTCCCCAGCACTGAGGCAGGGTACTGGCGAGAATTGGGATGGGAACCAGTGCCATCACTGATCACCAGAACGCTGACCAGAATATTTCTGCGCCGCAACAGAGCGATCGCCCCCCCACATCCGAGGGATTCATCATCTGGGTGAGGGGCAACGACCAGGGTAGACCCCCATTGCTCAAGGTTTTCTAGGGGATAAACCGGCAAAGAAGAATTAGCTAGCATCCTGCCCTCAGCCATTGGCGTCCCAAAGCGCATGAACTGGAACCGTTGAGTTGAGAACGTAGGCCCCAACATTTGCTAAGGCCGCATCGGGGGCCGGTTGGCGCAGGTAAAGAGTCAAATCACGAATAATCCGCTCAATTGGGTTGGGGGGCAGCAGGCCCCTGGCCCCCACAGATCGCTCTGTCAACTGGATTACCTGCAGGCAAATCTGCTCGATCGCACTGCGAGTCATATTGGCCTGAGCCACAAACCGAGGGGCCTGTTCCTGAAGCTGGGGTGAATCTTCGGCAGCCCTTAACCAGTGATCGGCAATTGAAGCTGCCCCTCCCAGCCAGAGAGATCCACTTTCAATCGCGATCGCCATTTCTCCTAACCGAACCTGTTGGTGAGGATCTTCAGTGCGGTGGAGGGTTTGCAGGTGGGAGCGGGTGGCGTTGAGCAGCGCTTCTGCCCCACCCAACTGCACTGCCGCAAACCGAATTGCCCCGCCACTAAACCAGGGTTGACGGCGGTAGTCATTAGGACCGCCGATCAAGTCCTCAGTGGTTAGCTCTACCCCACTAAAGTCAATTCGATAACTGGCAGAGGCCCGCATTCCAGAGGGTTGCCACCAAGTAGGGTCAATCTCAACCTGGACCTGTTCCATGGGCACAATGATCATTTGCCATCCCCCATCCGGGAGCCTGCCGGTAATCAGGGGCCGCTCCACCTGCCCAGCCCCAGAGGCAAAGGTCTTGGCCCCTTGGAGCTGATAGCGACCATTGCCCAGGGGCAGAATTTGAACCCCATCCGCCGCTTCGGTATTCCAAACCGCAAACAGTCGCTGATCATCACTAGCATCCGAGGCATACCGAGCCATTTGAGTTTCAGTACCAAAGGTCTGAATCAGTTGCAGGGCGTTGATGTGGCCCTCGTAGATTCGGCCTACGGATAGGTTGCCCCGGCCCAAGTGCTTCAGCAACTGGAGGAGGGGGAGAGACCCTGCCTCTGCCATCCCGCCCCAGGCTTTGCTCAGAGGAACTGCTAAAAGCCCTGCCTGGGCTATCCACTCAAATTCCTGACTTGGATAAGCGCCAATCCGGTCAACCTGGGCTGCGATCGCAGCAGACTGCTCGGCAATTTTAGTTGCTTGCGCCAGAGCCTCAGCAGTCTCCAGATCTTGGCGAAGGGTGGGAATGTGGGGTAAAAGTTGTGTGATGATCGCCTCCTGTCTGGTGCAAGGGGAGTGAATAAAAAGCGCTACTTTTATAGATAGTGAGGGAGTTAGGCCGATGCTGCCCTTGACCCTAGGTCAGATTTTTCCCCAGGCTGAAGTGTCCCTGGGAGCGATCGCCAGAGGAAAATGAGCGTCCTCTGGATTAGGAATATTTCTAGCCTGAAAGGGAATAATCCGATTTCGGAAGACGCCTTGAAAATAGAGAATTAAGATTGATACTAAACCATGCAAGCGGACCAAGTGGGACCATGGCATGCTAAGAAGTCAAGATTACAATTTTAGGAATGGTTCCGGCAGAGAAATTTTCCCCATGCTGCAAACCTTAACTTAACCAGCTTAATCTATGGCTAATTTTCAAGACTATCAGGTCCACTCAGGTTCTATTGTTAATCTGGAGCAGATCAAACCCAATGACAAGGGAGATCTGTCCAAAAAGCAAGGCAAGGCCGAGTTTAAGAAACTCCACAAACGCTTAATCCAGCTTCAGGAAATTCTCTACACCGAGGGCAAGCACGCCCTGCTAGTTGTATTTCAAGCGATCGATACCGGGGGTAAAGACAGTACAATTCGCCACGTCTTTCAGGGGGTTAATCCTCAGGGGTGCCAGGTGACCAGTTTCAAGGCCCCGACTGAAATTGAACGGGACCATGACTTTCTCTGGCGAATTCATCAGCATACGCCTCGCCTAGGCTTCATTGGGGTTTTTAGCCGCTCCCATTACGAAGATATCCTGGTGACGCGGGTAAAAGGGTTAGTGCCAGAACCGCGCTGGCAGGACCGTTACGAGCACATTAACTGCTTTGAAGCGATGCTTCACGATGAAGGCACGTCTGTTCTCAAGTTCTTTCTGCATATCTCTAAGGACTATCAAAAAAAGCGCTTGCAGCGGCGGTTGGATAGACCCGACAAGCATTGGAAGTTTAATCCCAACGATCTCAAAGAGCGGCAGCGCTGGGATCAATACCAAAATGCCTTTGAGGAAATGATGAACCGCTGCTCCACTGCTGATGCTCCCTGGTATGTGGTTCCTGCTGAGCACCGGTGGTATCGCAACCTGCTCGTCACTCAGGTGTTGGTCAATAAGCTGGGATCCTTTGAGATGAATTATCCTAAGCCAGATTTTGATCCCGCTCAAATTGATATTCAGTAGGCAGGAAAGGGTTTCTCAGGTAAAACTACGGCAGGTTAATCTTGAGTGACTGCTTGAAACAAGGGATAAGTTTGAATGAACAGGCCAGACACAAAGCCTTCCAGGAAAGTCAGCCTTAAGCTCTTTGGCCTGTTAATGGGTGCTGCCCTGCTGGGTTTCTTAGCAGTGACGCCTTACCTTCTGACCCTAGTTGGATCTCAATTAGAATCGCCAATTCCTTTGGGATTGCTACTGCTGTTGCAGGCGATTCAGCATCTGATCCTGGTTGCCCTGGCCACAGGTCTAGGGTTGTAGTTGGGGCCGAAGGTGGGCTTGGGGGCACGGGTGTTGCGGCAGTGGCTAGCGGGGGAGGGTGAAGTACTCCAGCAATTTCGCCGTCGGGCTTTACCCCTTGCCATTGGGGCTGGTTTGGGGATTGGAATTGCGATCGGGCTGGTGGAGCTATTAATTTTTGCCCCGCGACTCCCTACGGCCTTGCAAACCAGCTCTCTCCCTTGGTGGCAGGGACTTTTAGCAGCCTTCTACGGAGGCATTAACGAGGAGTTACTGATGCGCTTAGGACTCATGACCCCTGCTTGACTGACAAAACTAAGAAGCTGGAAAGCTAGTCAAGACGGTAAATTCACGGTTAAAAGACTGCTCATGTTGTCGCTTAGAGGCAATTGCAGGTTGAGGGTCAGCAGCTCCTGATAGAAACCGAAAAAGAT
>JBGTDP010000103.1:0-1768 GCA_041748255.1 Thermosynechococcaceae cyanobacterium
GCAGTTGAATTATTCATCAAATGTGCGGCACTTAATCGCATGATTCAGATCGCTAAACCCGATAGCTATGAAGTCCAAGCTTAATCTCAGACTTCCTCAAGTCCAAATCTGTCTTCTTTCTCATTCATGCAACAACGCCATGTCGCGATAGCTCATACTACGGACCAAGTGCTGTGCATGCCTAAGTCTAGAGTAGGCTAACATCTTGCTGCAATGGGCGGTAGTTAGTTGGTCGGTCAGAAGCAAGAGACCATCTACCGGAACAATAGCGCTTCCGAAAAATATGGGTCGCAGGTGGCAATAATGGGGATAGACGTTGAAGCACTGGGGTCAATGGAGTTTAATTTTTTCAACCTTTTCTGGATCTTTTTGTTTTTTTGCCTCTCTCCAGCCCGCTTGGCAGCGTCGAGTGACGGAGTATTCACGGATGCAGGCCCTTCGCAGCTTTGAGCAACAGCGCCAAAGTCGGGCGATTCGGCTAACGCCTTCGAATGTGCTAATCGATTTGATTTTACATACGCCGGAAGGGTTAGTTCTGGCCACCGAACAAATCGCCAGAGCCTTGATCCGCCATACAGCCAAAGTGACGGTTTTTGTGCCCCACTACGCCATCAGCGGTGGCACAATGCTAGCCTTTTGTGACTTTAGGGATTGATGAAATTTCAAACTAGTAAGGTCAAGCTGAATATCTTTGGGATCATTTCTGGCCCAATGCCACTTCTGCCCCTGGTAGGAGGGCACTATAGGAATACCCCAGTCTAGGTGTGGATCAGCCGCCAGGGGCAGGGAGATTACTTTTCCTTCAGCAATAATCATTCAACAGGAAGAGGGCAAAATTACCCCGTGGTAGGAAGATTTACGGGTAGAGTCGGTTGATTTTATTTAAGGTTGATTTCCAGACCGAAACTTTTTTGCTTAGTTTTCATCCATGGAGACTAGACTGATTAACCAATCTTTTTGATTTGTCTCGTTAAAGCTTGTACCTTATGGCTCGGATCCCTTTTTCTTCCTCGGCTAAAACTGATCGATTGCTGGTTGTCGATGACTTGCCAGACAATTCTTTTTTGATTCAAGCCATTTTAGAAGAAGAGGGCTTTCAGATTGATGTTGAAGATAATGGCAAGTCAGCCTTAGAGCGAATTGAAGTATCACCGCCTGATTTAATCTTGTTGGATGTGATGATGCCGGGCATTGATGGTTATGAGGTCACTCGGCGGGTTCGCCAGAATGAAAACTTACCGTTTATTCCAATTTTGCTGATCACGGCCTACGACCAACCGAGTGTCGTCAAGGGGCTAGACCTGGGAGCGGATGAGTTTATTCGTAAACCTGTGGAAGTAGATGAACTTCTGGCCCGAGTGCGATCGCTGTTACGTCTAAAGCACAGTTTAGATGAGCGAGACGCCATTGCCCGGCAGCGGGAGGACTTTGTCTCACGGCTGACCCACGACCTCAGAACGCCGATGGTGGCGGCTGACCGGATGCTGGGCCTGTTTCTAGAGGGAGCCTTTGGGGAGATCCCTGAAGAGATGGAGGAAGCTCTGATCACCTTGGCCCGCAGCAACCAAAACCTGTTGGAGATGGTCAATACCTTGCTGCAGGTCTACCGCTACGAAGCTGGGCGGCAAACCCTAAATCTGCAAGCAGTTGATCTATCTCAAGTGATAGAAGAGGTAGCTCAAGAGCTAGAGCCCCTGGTAACTGAGGAAGGATTGTCACTGGTCTTGGAGATCACTGACTCCGTTCCATCGGTGGAGGGCGATCGCTT
>JBGTDP010000104.1:0-9646 GCA_041748255.1 Thermosynechococcaceae cyanobacterium
CAGTCCATCCTGAGACGCCTCAGGTGCGGACCATTGACCAGATTCGGGATGCCCTACAAGCGGGAGCCGTGATGCTCTATCCCACGGACACAGTATACGCAATTGGCTGTGATCTCAATGCTAAGTCAGCGATCGAAAAGGTGAAGCGAATCAAGCAGTTGTCTAACGACAAACCGTTAACTTTTTTGTGTCCTTCTTTATCAAATATTGCCAGGTATGCCCGAGTCAGTGACCCAGCTTACCGGATTATGCGACATCTAATCCCCGGCCCCTATACGTTTTTGCTGCCGGCCACAAAACTTGTTCCTCGATTAGTTCAGGCCCCAAAACGAAAGACAACGGGTATCCGGGTGCCGGATCATCCGGTTTCGATGGCCCTGCTAGAGGCATTGGGTAATCCAATTATTTCCACCTCCGCTCACTTGCCAGAGGACCCGGATCAACCAAACTGGTTTGAGGATTCTAAGGCGGAGCTGTTTGATCGCTTTGATAAACTGGTGGACTTAATCATCGACAATGGTGCAGAACCAGAGACCCATGTTTCTACAATTTTAGATTTAAGTGAATCGGAGCCTAAGGTGGTGCGTCAGGGTTTGGGATGGGAGGCGATCGCGCCTTGGATTATAGAGGCCAGCTAATGGATGCGCTGATCGGTAAAACGCTACAAGAGGGCAAGTACACCCTGGATCAGTTGCTGGGTCGGGGCGGCTTTGGGATTACCTATCGAGCCACCCATCACTTTCTCAATCAAAGAGTAGTAATCAAAACCCTGAATCAAGAGCTGCATCAAGATCCTGAGTTTGAGGATATGCAGCGCAAGTTTCAGGATGAAGCTCGCCGCTTGGCTTTGTGCTTTCACCCCAATATTGTCCGCGTTAGCGACTTTTTTAATGAGGCGGGGATGCCCTATATGGTCATGGACTATATTCCCGGCAAAACCCTGCACGAGGTTGTCTTTCCCGATCATCCCCTCCGGGAGGCCGTGGCAATTCACTTTGTCCGCCAAATTGCCGCAGCGCTCAAGGTGATTCATCACAACGGACTGTTGCATCGGGACATCAAGCCCCAAAATATTATTCTTCGCCAAGGCACAAATCAGGTGGTGCTGATTGACTTTGGGATTGCCCGTGAGTTTACCCCCAATATCGTTCAGACCCATACCAATCTAATTTCACCAGGTTATGCGCCGATAGAGCAGTATCTACCCCAAGAAAAGCGCACCCCAGCCACCGATGTCTATGGTCTGGCAGCAACGCTGTATGCCCTGTTAACGGCTCAAATCCCTGCAGCTTCTATTCTGCGGGAACGCCAGCAGATGCCGGAACCGCGGGCGTTGCAACCTCATTTGAGTGCTGCCATCAATCAAGCTGTGGTGCGCGGAATGGCCATTGAAGCTCGCCATCGACCGCCGACGATTGAAGCGTGGTTGGCCCTTTTGCCCTACCCTCAGGAGGAGTCTGAAGTTCAACCTGCTCCTAGGGTGGCAGCGAGTACGACCCATGCGGCCACTCTAGCTGTGGGAGGGAGACCTGCGAGCCTGCCGTTGAGCAGCGCCCAAACCCATCCCGTTCCAGGGGTATCCTTGGCTAGACCTTGGCTTTGGGCCGTCGGGGCGATCTCGCTATTACTGGGGGGAGTCCTAGCCCTGAGTTCTTTGCTGTCTTTGGGGTCTGTCTTTGGCCCTGAACCCCCTGCCCCATCCCCGAGTCCGGCTGAGGCCCCCCCTGCTGAAGAAAGTTTTCCTCCGCCGGAAGCAGCCCCGCTAGAGCCTTATCCAGAAACCGATTTAGAGCCGCCTCCAGAACCTGCGCCCATTCCTGAGCCGACTTTACCGCCGCCTGTGCTTGATATCTCCCCTGGAAATCCCCCTGGAGATCCAGCGGCGACAACGGAAGTTCCCTCACCAGGCCAGGATCAGCCGGAAGCAACCGGAACTGCTCCACTCGAACCCGCAGCCCCGGTTGAAACCCAGGAAAAATCGGAGTCAAAGCCGCAGAAACCGGAGAAAGGATCTAAAAAAGCAAAATAAACTTTTGCTTCAGTACCCAAAAACCTTACCCAACAATCTTAAGCAAGCTGTAGGGAAAAAAGCTTCAAACAGGCGGATCCTCTGGCGGCAGTGATGATTTCCAGGAGAACCTTCAGGGATCTATCCGCAGGAGATGGAGTCTTTTGACCTTTTCTAAGAGATGCATTAACGCCACTGCGATTCCCTGGGGATGAAAGCTCAACTTATCCCTTCTGGGCTAGACCCGTTTCAAAATCAACCTCTGAAGCGAACCCTTGCCGCATCGCTGCTGAAAATTGCTAGAGTGAACACAAGAATAGTTCGTTGCCAACATCTTCTAAAAACCCCAGCAAACAAGGCTTCCCATGCGTTCAAGCACTCTCCTGATTTCTCAAGAATTGCCAAAGCTGCAATACAACGCTACCCGCGATCGCTTTGACGAATCCTGGGAAGCTCCGCTTTCAACACTTCTAGGGTTAGGACGAGCTGCCGGGGCTGACTTTATCGAATTCTTTTTGGAGCGGGTCAACTACATTAACTGCATGGCTGAGGATGATGCGATTACCAGCATCTCTCCCCGGCTGTCTACCGGAGCAGGGGTGAGAGTGTTTCGGGGCACCGCTGATTGTTATGTCAGCACCAATGATTTGTCATTTTCTGGGCTAAAGGCTGCCCTCGAAAAAGGACTCTCGATTATGGGGCTGCAACTTCCCCATCCCAGCGCCTATGTTCCGGAAATTAACCTAGAACTGCTGCGAGACTACGCAGCGATCAAGCATAAAGATGCTTGGCTCTCGGAATGCAGCTCAATGCAAGAAATGGGAGATGTGCTGCTGAGGGCAAATCATCAACTGCAACAGCAAGCTACCCATGCCCAATCCCGGCGAGCGGTTTATTTCCGAGATTGGCAGGAAGTTTTGGTGGCCGCCAGTGATGGCACCTTTGCCCGAGATATCCGCCTCACTCAATCGGTGGGGTACAGCCTCTTATGTGCCGATGGCAGCCATCGGGCTTCAATCGGCAAACGAGATGGCAGCACCAGTGATCCTAGCTTCCTCCGGGCTTGGAACTACGAGTCCACAGCAGCAGAAGTGGCAGAGGCCGCTGGAACCATGCTCTACGCCGACTATGTGGAGTCAGGAAATTACCCAATTATTATGGCCAACCAGTTTGGCGGGGTGATCTTCCATGAAGCGTGTGGACACCTGCTAGAAACAACCCAGATTGAGCGCAAAACCTCTCCTTTCATGGACAAAAAAGGCGAAAAGATTGCCCATGAGAGCTTGACTGCCTGGGATGAAGGATTATCTGAAGATGCCTTTGGCACAATTGACATGGACGATGAGGGGATGCCGGCCCAAAGAACCCTATTGATCGAAAACGGGATACTGAAGAACTTTTTGGCCGATAGAGCTGGCTCAGTGCGCACCGGACATCCCAGAACGGGGAGCGGTCGTCGTCAAGGATATACCTATGCCGCCGCCAGCCGGATGCGAAACACCTACATCGCCCCAGGGAGTTACTCCACCGAGGAGCTATTTGCCTCTGTTGACAAGGGGATCTACTGCAAAAAAATGGGCGGCGGCAGTGTGGGTCCCACCGGGCAATTTAACTTTGCCGTGGATGAAGCCTATCTGATTGAGCAGGGGAAAATCACTAAACCCTTAAAAGGGGCAACCCTGATTGGTGAAGCCAAGGAAATTATGAACAAGATTTCGATGTGCTCTCAAGATCTGGGCTTAGCTTCCGGGTTCTGTGGCTCGGTGAGTGGCAGCATTTATGTGACGGTTGGTCAACCTCACATCAAAGTAGACTCGATTACCGTCGGCGGACGATAAAGCTACCGCCGTCATCTTTCAAATAGACAATTGTAAGGAATAAATCTGTGTCATCGACTGATCATCTCACCACCGCAACTGAAATTGCCCAGAAACTAGGGATTGAAAAATTTGATATCTATGGCTCAACTGTGGATGAAACCAGTGTCCAAGTTGACCAGGGCGACCCTAAACAGGTCAAAGCTTCCAACCGCTCTGGTATCACCGTGCGGGTGTGGAACAAAGATCACAGCATGGGGGTGACTTCCACTACCGATGTTGACCCGGTTGGCCTAGAATTAGCCCTGCAGACGGCCCACGAGGCCAGCTTCTTTGGGGTGAAAGAACATGTGCCTGATTTTAGTCCTGAGGCTTCGGCTCCTTTGGCAGAGAGTTATACCGAAAAAACTGCTCAAGCCTCTGTGACGCAGTTGCTTGAAAGTTTGGCGGCAGCAGAGCAAGAAATGCTGACTGCCCATCAAGCGATCTCCGGGGTGCCCTACAACGGTTTGGCCCAACGCGATATTGACCGCTTCTATCTCAACAGTGATGGGGTACTTAGAAATGAAGCCGGATCCTATACCTCCATTTACCTTTACAGCAAAACTGAGGAGCCTGGTAAAAAGCCGCGCAGTGCCGGTGCCTTTCGCCTCAGCCGTGGCTTTGAGCATCTGGATATTGAAGGGTGTCTTCAAGAAGCGGTTGAGAAAACCATCAGTCATTTAAATTATCAAAAGATCAAATCTGGTAAGTACCGGGTGGTTTTCTCGCCTGAAGCTTTTTTGAGCTTGTTGGGGGCTTTTTCCAATCTCTTCAACGCCCAAAGCATTTTGGACAACCAAAGTCTCTCCACACCTGACTCTCTGGGCAGCCAGATTGCCACCCCCCTCCTCTCGGTCTGTGATGATGCCCTGCATCCTGATAATGTTGCCCCGACAACCTTTGATGGCGAAGGCACGCCCACCCGGCGAGTGCCGCTAATTACAAAGGGTATATTGTCCGGGTTTCTGCACAGCGCTGGCACTGCTAAACGGCTGCATGCCCAGCCCACCGGCCATGCCAACACTGGGGCCAAGGTAACGGTGGGAGCGCACTTCTATGATGTCTTTGCTGGAGCGGCTGCCGAACAGGAATACAGCTTGGACGAGGCCGAGAATGTCGTGTTGATTGATGATGTTCAGGCCCTCCATGCCGGGGTGCAGTCTTTGCAAGGGTCGTTTTCGCTGCCCTTTGATGGCTGGTTAGTCAGCCAGGGAGAAAGAATCAGTATTGAGTCTGCCACCGTTGCCGGAGATTTTCTGGAACTGCTCAAGTCAATTATCTATGTGGAACCAGAGGCAGAGTTTACCCCTGGCGGCGTTTGTCCGCGGATTTGGGTGGATAGTCTTTCGATTACCGGAGAGTAAAGCGCTTTAAATCGCAACTGTCAGGGGCTTGCCATTATCCTGGGGTCCCAATTTCAGGAGAAATGGCACAGCCTTGCAGGCCCAATCCTGAGGCGAGGGATAGGCCGCCGCCGCTGATCCAAAGCAGGTATCCAGCATTTCAGTATGGATAATACCGGGATTCAGGGGAATTGCCGCCATCCCTCTAGGAAGTTCCTGAGCCAGCGATCGCGTTAGTCCTTCAATTGCCCATTTAGAAGCACAGTAGGGTCCGACCTCCGCAGAGGTGGATCGGCCCCATCCGGAACTGAAATTGACAATTACCCCACTGGCTCTGGCGACCATGGCCGGAGCAAACGCCCGGATCACGTTCATCACCCCGTTGATATTCACATCAATCAGGCGAGAAAATTCCTCAGCAGAGACCTGCCAAAGCGGAGCCGGATGGTTGATGATTCCGGCGTTGTTGATCAGCAAATCCGGGGGCTCTGAATCCTGGAGCAAGTTGCTAGCCCAGGAGTTTACCTGCTGCTGGTCGGCAATATCTAAGGCAGCAAAATCATGGGGAGCAGCAAATTTTTGCTCAAGCTCAGCGATCGCCTCTGGGGACCTGGCGCAGCCAAAGACAGTGTGCCCGGTTCGAATAAACTGCTGGGTCATTGCCAAACCCAGTCCCCGAGAGACCCCAGTGATCACAATTCGCTTAGCCATTAGGTGATTATCCTGCCGCCACCAGGGGTTGAGTGCTTTCTAACGTCCAGGTCTGCCAGTAGCTCCCCATCCGATTTACAAAAGCGGAGGGTTTTTCGGCGTAAAGCCGCTGCCCTAAATGCTTGGCTGTGAGTTGCAGTTGAGACTGACGCTGGTCAATTAAAGCTAGAAGCATCTCTAAGTCATTAGGATCACCATACTGTTCAGGCTCTTCCAGAAGGGTTTGCTGCAGCACCGCCAAGTCATGGTCATCTCCTAAAGCATCTCCTAATTGTTTCGCCTGACTGGCTAAAGGTTTCATCAACTCAGGCCAGATCGGTCCGAGCAGCCGCAGGTGATACCCGAGATCTTTGCCGCGTTTGCGCCAATTATGAAAGTTTTCTGAGCTGGGGTGCTCCAAGGCAGCAGTAAAACCTTGATTGCCTTGTTTATAGATTCGCTTGAGTCCCTTGCTGAGATCTGACCAGTCACATTCTTTCAGGGGCCAGATCTCGATCCGGGTCTGGGCTGCTTGAATTAAGGCGGCAGCTTTTGCCATGGCATCCTCCTGACCGAGCATCTGCTTACGGGCAGCTTGGTAATCTGCCTTGAGGGCTTTATGCACCTTGGCAAAAGGGTCCTTGGTGGAGAGATGATCGGCAAAGTGTTCCGTCAGGTCTTCTAGGGTTGATAGGCGCACCTGGGCATCGCGCATGGTTGATAAGACCCGACCGGCATCCCGAAAACAGGCATTCTCCCGGTGATAATCCTCTTTGCCAAGCTGAGTACGCACCAACCGCAGTAGGGCCCGCAGCTTCTTTAAGCCTTTACGGGCCTGGTGGATTGCCCGATCCTGCTTGGTAACTCTGGTCTCACCCAGTTGTTCTAGGACACTGCTGACCTGCTCTCGGGCAACGCGCTTAACACCGTCTGAGACGGATTCATCAGCTTCAAATTGGTAGGCCACTGAAATCTCCGGGCAAAAATTAAGGTTGGTAGCTAGGAAAAAACTCAATCAGAACTCAGACTTCTACTGCCTCAAGAGTTCTTGATTGAGTTGTCATGAATCATAATTCTTTGGCATGAATCAAAATTCTATAGTCTTCCCAGCCCCAGGTAAACCAACCTTATGAAGTATTAATACCCTTAAAGATTAAAGCTAAAAGTCCCTTCAGGCTTGGTTTTAGACTGATGATGCTTATGAGCCGCAACCCTTTAAAGCAGAGTTAATTTCGGGCAGAGACTTTTTTCAAATCTCCCATGTTGAAGATAAAGGGTACTCCGCCAGCCTCATCACCCGTAACTAAAACGTTGGGCATTTGGGCACCACCTTGCCGCCAGGCTTCGATCGCTTCTTTTTGCAGAACCAGTTCACCCCCCTGGGCCTTTAGCGTCTCTGCTAGCAGTCGTTGGGCTTCGGCCTTACCTTGGGCACGATTAATTTCAGCCTGGGCCTCTTGCTCTGCTTCCCGAGCGACATAGACCGCCCTTTGAGCCCGCTGCTCAGCAATTTGCTTATCCTCAACGGCGTTGGCAAATTCCTTAGAAAAGTTGAGGTCAATTACACTGGTATCTTGGACAATTACATCATATTTTACTAACCTCATTCCCAGGGCCTGATCAAAATCTTCTTTGAGCAGATCCCTTTGGGTAATTGATTCTTCCGCCGTTCGCCGAGAGGCAGCAATCTTAAAAGCTTCCTGGGTCTGAGGGGCAATCACTTTTGCCACCAGGTTTTGCAAGGTGCCTTGGGTGCGGCGAATATTCACAACTTTGGTCGGGTCTAAGCGGAAGTTAATTGCAAAACTGGCACTGAGGTTTTGAAGATCCTTGGTGGCACTCTGGGCCGGAACCTCAAACTTTTGCACCGTGACATCATAGACATCAACTTTTGAAATCAGCGGCGGCTTGATGTGAATCCCTTCTAACAAAGCCCCATCCCTGGCCTTGCCCAAAATGCTGATCACGCCAGCCTGACCTGGGTTGATAATCACAAAAGAGGTAAAACTAAGCAGAATAATCAGAGCCGTGATTATCCCTGCTGCTAAGGGTTGCCAGCTTGGCAATGTCTGATTTTTCAAAATTCTTTTTTCCGTTACTTCTTTTGCTTCTTTCTTAACTTACCGCTGTTGACCCCCGAATGGACAACAACAGGATTCAGCTTTTGCCTGATCAATGCTGCTCGCGTTAGAGGGCAGGCTAGACCTTTATGCCTAAACTAGGGGAGTAGAAATCTTTAGATAAATACAGATGAGCCCCTTGCTGACAATCCTAATATTGGCAATGCTACTGATGACGGTAATTGCCCCTTTTGCAGCCCTATCCATGTTAATGCTGGTCTTAGTCGTTGCCGGAGTCGGCTGGGCGGTAAGCTTACTACTTCAAGCGGCGGTTGGCGGCGGTGATCCCCAGGGATAAGGATGTAAAGGGATTCTCCTTGGCATTGCTGCTGCTCAATTCAGGACTAATGTCAGCATTGCTTAGCTTAAAGTTTGTGAAAGATGCATGTCTGACCTGGCTCAGATACAATCAGGGATGCTGACCAACCGGCCAAGCCGCTAGTCATCGGGAAGTGATCACTATTTGGATGCTTGAGTTTAAAACTCATGATCCTGCAAATGTAGATTGTCTAAATTTTGTGCCATTGAGTGAGCATTGGCTGTGTATACTCCGCTTGAAAAAAAGTATCTGCAGATCCAAAAACAGCTGATTGCAGGGGGAGTTGCCCTAGTCTGTGTGACTTTGATTGGAACTTTGTGGTATTGGCTAGTTGAGAAATGGCAGCTAGTTGATGCAGCTTACATGACCGTGATTACCCTAGCAACGGTGGGCTTTTCAGAGGTACAGCCCTTAGGCGATCGCGGTCGGATATTTACCATTTCTCTGATCTTGATGGGCTTAATTAGCATTGGTTACATCGTTAACCGATTTACAGAAGCTTTGATTCAGGGGTATTTTCAGGAAGGAATTCGACTACGGCAAAGGCGACGGCTCATGGACTCTCTCACCCAGCACTACATTATTTGTGGCTATGGTCGCATGGGCAGTCAGATTGCCAAAGAATTTAGGGAAGAAGATATCTCTTTTGTCATCGTCGAAGCTGAGATTGATGAAGTTCTAGCCGCTCAACAGTTGGGCTTTAACGTGATCCAAGCGGATGCGACGTTAGATGAAACCTTGCTGGGGGTGGGCATCGAGCAGGCTGTTTGCTTAATTGCGGCCTTGCCCTCTGATGCTGAAAACCTCTATACGATTCTTTCGGCTAAGACGCTTAATCCCCAGATTCGGGCAATTGCTCGCGGCAGTACCGAAGAAGCCTCTCAAAAGCTGCAGCGAGCCGGAGCCGATGCGGTGGTTTCTCCCTACATCACTGGTGGCAAACGCATGGCTGCTGCGGCCCTGAGACCCCAAGTCATGGACTTTGTGGATGGAATCTTAACCGGCAGTGACCGGGCCTTTTATATGGAAGAAATTCTCATTGATCCGCAAACCTGTCCCCACGTGGGGGAAACCCTCAGAGAAGCAAGGCTGCGATCGCAAACCGGAGCGCTGGTTCTGGCAATTCGACGCACTGATGGCACTCTGATCAGTGGACCCACCGCCACCACAGAGTTATTGTCCGGGGATCTCCTGATCAGCATGGGCACCGCCGAACAACTCCGCAAACTCAATCAACTGCTAGATCCCCTCCAATCGAAGATGCCCCGCTTACCCAAACATACTTAAACTTCAGTGCGGGTTGAGAA
>JBGTDP010000105.1:0-6089 GCA_041748255.1 Thermosynechococcaceae cyanobacterium
TCGACAGCACTCTTCATAGATGCCCATCCAGTCGCGGCCTGGACCCCAATCGGGATGATTTTGAAAGTAGCGAGCAATCCCCTTGAGAATCGACAGGTCGATGGCAAATAACTTTTTAAGTCCCGGTCGCTGCACCTTAGCGACAACTTCTTCGCCAGAGCGCAGTTGAGCCTTGTGAACTTGGCCCAGACTGGCCGCAGCCAGGGGAATTGGGTCGAAACTGCGATAAAGCTGAGGAATGGTTTTGCCAAAGTCCTGCTCAATAATGGCTTCAATCTTCTCAAAGCTAAAGGCCGGAACTTTATCTTGCAATTTGGAAAGTTCTTCAACATATTCGCTGGGAAATAAATCTGCCCGAGTCGAAAAGAATTGCCCTACCTTGATAAAAGTAGGACCAAGATTGAGTAAGGTCTCGCGAATCCAAACTGCTTGCTTTCGGCGTCTTGCTGCTCTTTTAGCTTCAGTGACCTCCCCCCGGTAACTCCAAGCTTTCTTATTCAGCCACCGAGAACCCAGTAGCTTCAGCACAAAAGACCAGATGTCAAAGAAGCGACGAGCGCGAGAATAGTTCTCACGACTCCAACGATAGGCTCTATCGGATCGTTGCAGCCTGACCGGTTGATGGGAAGGGACGGACACGCGCTTTCCTAACTTAACGAATTAAATCTTGGCAATATCTAATGGCTAAACAAACTTGGCTTTAGACAGAGCGACTGCGATAGGTTTGCAACTCAGACCGCAAGTGAGCCATTTCAGCCCTTAGCTGATCAATTGTGGCTTGCAGGTCAGTTGGTTGCGAATCTGTCCGAACTAGCGTAGAGGTTGTCCGGCCCTGAACTGAGAGTTCTGCTTCGCGCGCAGCCCGCTCAATAACTTGGCCGGTAAATTGACGCAGCTTTTCGCGTTGCTCGGCATCAAACTTGCCAAGTTCACTTAAAACATCTGTCAAAGTGTTTTCTAGTTCCTCGTAAAGAACATCCGCAGTTGCTCTTCCAAGAAAAAAAGCTTTAAGTAAAGGATTGGTCATGGGTAGGGGGATGAGTACTCACTGGCCAAAATTATAACTTGCCTGGCTTGAGTCGTGCCGGGGGAAAGGTGATCCTGCAGAGTTTCTCGGTAAGCAAAAGGTTATGGCGAAGATAATGGATTAGGAACGACGGGTCCTGGCTGGGGCGCCGACTCATGGGGAGCAGGTAATTTAAAGCTTGGCAAGGGAGCAAGGGGGGCAGCGGGAGAGGGGCTTGATCCGGGAGCTGGCTGAGTCTGGGCAGGGGTGGGTTGTGGTGCAGGGGGAGCTTCAGTTTCGACAGGGGCCAATGGGTTGAAGTCTGAAGCTGCTGAGTCTGGGTCTGGCTCAGAATCTGGCGGATACTGATCGCTAAAAGTGTCTGGTGGCGGTTCAGGATCTGGCAGTTCAGGATCTAGGAGTTCCGCTGGCGGAGCCGGGGCCACAGTCGAGGCTGACGGCGAGGGAGTTGGGCTAAGGGTGGGGTTAGGGGAAGAGCGTTTATCTTGACGCAGAATCAAGCCAAAGCCTGCCCCGATCAGGGCAGCAACAATCCCTGTCGCCAGGAGCGCTCCAGCCAGGGAGCGATGCCAGGGGGTGGTTTTGGCAGGAGCAGTCGCTGGATATCTTAGCTTGGGAGTGGCAACAACGGTGGTGCTACCGGAGGTTAAGGGTAGCTTGGCTGCTGAGCTGGGGCCTGGTTTAACGGGAGCATAAACCTGAACTGTTGCTGCCGTGCGGGTCTCGGCCAAGGTCCGAGCTTGAGGGCCAGTGGCAATCGACAGTAGGGCCAGCCAATCTGTGACTGACTGGGGGCGCTGCTCTGGTTCAAGGGCCATGCCTTGATAGACTGCCTGCTCAACTGCCTTAGAGAGTTGAGGTTGAAATTGGCGTAGATCGGGAAGGGGAACGCGATCGCGCAGGACAGAGGCAACCGGAGGCTGTCCGGTCAAGAGGGCGTAAAGGGTTGCCGCCAGGGCATAAACATCCGTAGCCGGGGTCCAGCGATGCTGAGGCAAGTACTGTTCGATCGGGGCATACCCTGCGGACAATAGACCTGTGTTGGTTTGCGTAACGTTAGAGGTAAATTCTCGCGCCACCCCAAAGTCAATCAAAATAACCGACTGGGTATCTGCTCTGAGAATTAGATTGTGGGGTTTAATATCTCGGTGGAGGAGGCCATTTTGATGGATGACGCTTAGGGCATCCCCTACCTGACGAATGTAGTCAACCGCTTGGGACTCTGGCAGGGGACCCTGCACAACTTCTGCCAGGGTTTTGCCAGGGATATAATCCATGACAATAAACGGCAGCTCCCGTTCCCGAAAGAAGTCATTTACTCTGACAATATGAGGATGCTGAAACCTAGCAAGGCAGCGAGCTTCATCAATAAAGTGTTGCTTAAGTCGAGCAAATTCAGTTGGGTTATGCAGACTATCATTGAGGGTTTTGATCACCACCGTTTGGTTCAAGTAGAGGTGGGTAGCTCTATAGGTGATCCCAAAGCCACCCTGACCTAAGACAGCATCAAGGATGTACCTACCATTCTGCAAGGTCTCACCAAGGGTCAGTTTCATGGTTTTGTTTGTCCAGCATCCAAACTATGCTACCTTCCTGATTCCCCTTTAAGGTTCCCAAAAGATTGTCACAAACTTCTTCTGGGGATCATTCTCTAGCGTCTAGAAATAGACCCAGCAAAACTTAAAACGACTCCTGACCAGAGGAGGGCGGTGGTAAGGAGGGGGACGGTGAGGAGGGGGACGGTGAGAAAGGCTGCTGGAGATCAGAGGCGGGGGGAGAGGACCGGCGTTGTTTAGAGAGGGTTTGCGTCACAAGCGCATACCCCAGGTAAGCTGGCAGAACTAGGGTAACCACCAAGATTAACAGACCCAATAAAGTTGAGAGGTTGACTGGAGAGCCATAGCGGCTGCGGTAGGGATCTCGGTTGAGCTGTTCTGGATCTAGGCGATCGCGCAGGACCATGGGGCGCTTAAATCGCAGGCGGCGTTCGTCAAGTTTTTCTAGCAGAATCCAGCCCGCCTCTGCTTCTTCATCACAGACCCGCTTCAGGGTTTCTGGGTTGCGAAACAAATCCCGTTTAGCCCGCAAAATCTTAAACTCCCATCCGGTTGCCCGCAGCCTCTGGGGAACTGTTTCCGTTGGCTGTAGCTGACTATCGGGGGAGGGCAAATTTTCTTTTGACTCGTACTGGGTCAAGATCTCTTCTTCCTCTTGTTGCTGGAACTTTTGTTGCAGCCAGTTTCTCCATGACACAACACTAGCTGCCAATAAGCCCAGGCTTCCCGCTAGCAGACTCAGTATCACTAATTCAACCATGGCGTTTTCCTGTCAATCCATGGCTCCTCAGTTTCTTTAATTCTCTCCAAAATTTAGATTATGCAGAAGGAACGTCAAGAAACTTTGATGGTAAATACCCTTCTGCCAGACAAGCAGCCCCGACGGAGTGCCATTGGATTTGCTCTAGGATTAATGCCTCAGACATGATTTTAACCCCCAGATCTCCCACTGGGGAGGGTGCCTGCTGGCCCCCGACAATTTTAGGGGCAATAAAAGCCAGAACTTTTTGCACTGCCCCTTCAGCGATCGCTCGGGCAGCCAGGGTACCCCCACATTCCCAAAGCACCGTGAGCAGTCCCCGCTGATAAAAGTAGCCCATGGCAGCCGCAGGGGTTAAATCTTCTAGAGCCACAACCTCTACTCCCTTTTGACTTAAAAATCGCTGAAACTCAAGATCAGCCCCCACCTGAGTCAAAACCAAAGTGGGGGCAACGGTCGTATCCCATAGAAATGCATTGGCAGGTAGATCTAGGGAGCGGCTCATGACCACCCGCAGAGGATTGTCTAAAGAAGAGGTGTCTTGGGGACGATGGGGGGTCAATTGAGGATTATCCTGACGCATCGTATTACCGCCGACAATCACGGCATCGCAGACAGCTCGCAGACGATGAACCTGGGCCCGAGCCGTTTCATCCGTGATCCAGGCACTGTGGCCCCGGCTGGTGGCAATCTTGCCATCTAGGGTCATGGCATACTTTAAGATTCCAAAGGGACGCTGGTAGATTACCCGATGCACAAACGCTTCATTGAGTTTTTGACAAGCAGCCGCTTCAACCCCAACCAGAACTTCAATCCCCGCCTCTCGAAGTTGAGCGATCCCAGCCCCGGAGACGCGAGGGTCAGGATCAACCATGCCAACCACAACCTTGGCAATCCCGGCTTCTATAACCGCTTTAGCACAGGGGGGGGTGCGTCCATAGTGACTACAGGGCTCTAGATTGACATAAAGAGTAGCCCCCCTAGCCTGGGCTGCAGCCGCACCCAGGGCAAAGACTTCTGCGTGGGGCTGACCAGCACCGGGATGAAATCCCTCCCCGACAATCTGATTTTCCTGAACGATCACACAGCCAACCATCGGATTAGGCGCGGTTTGACCTGCTGCTTGCTGGGCTAGGGCTAGACATCGCTGCATCATCGCTGAGTCCTGGCCTGAGTCTTGGTTTGCGGCTGGGGCCTCATTCACCGAATGACCCAATGGGTTTGGCTCTATAGTATTTGTAGAATCAGCTTCAACCCATTCTGAAGCCGTTGGTTCAGGTCCTCCCCCGAAGTTGGGCTGAGTACCCATAGCAAGTGCTTCCTCCATTGGTAGGTAGGCTACCCATCTATGCCTAGCGAGCATAGGTCTATTTGACTGTAGGGCCTAAGTAGCCAAGATTGCAAACTTGGTTCGTTTTGCCTGTATTTTACAAAACTTCCAACCGATTCTAGGTGACAGCGTTCGCAATGAAAGTGCCCTCTGCCGGTAAATTACCCTGGTTGGCTTTTGCAATTCTTTGGTTGACCTATCTAGTGCTGGGATGGCATCTGTCTGCTTTTCACTTTGCCTGGTCGATTGGGCTTTTTTTAGGGGCAATTAGCTTAAATTTAGCTTTGACCACGGAAGGCTATGAGCTGGGACGGTTATTTTCCTTTGGGCCGCGCAGCATTCTCACGATCTTGCTCTTAAGCGGAACCGTAACCCTAGCCTTTGCGGCAGCAGCGGTGTTTGCCTTGCTCTTAATCTTGCTGGCTTCAAAGCTGCTGACCCGTGTAGAAATGCAGATTTGTGGCTTTAGTAACCGGACTGCTTTTTGGGCATTATCGATCATCTCTACCTTAGGTTTAGCAGGTGGCTGGCTGTTTGGCACCCTGGTATTCCATAGCAGCAATTTCTGGATTGGCAACTAATCTGACCCTGCCCCCAGGGTTTAACTTAATTAGCCTTTATAGAGATCTATTAAACAAAAAAGGTAGCCTCTAAAAATTAGATTAGGCTACCTAATTAAGCTTGATAAGGAGGTTATATTAAAACATTAAACCTTTATCTAAAACCAACGGCGGCTTGCCAGACAAAGGCTAAGAGCAAGAAAAAGACCGGGATCACTGGCAGGACATCCACCAGGGGATCAAAGATAGAATAAGCTTCCGGTAATTTTGCCAGGAGCAGTGCTGCTTCCATAAATCATTCCTTTAGATACAGATTTTAAGAATTGCCAAAGATCTTAACATGTCTCCGGATCTTCTCGGGAGGGCTGTGGCCCTTGATTAATCCAAGTTAATTTATGGGCAAGGCTGAAGAGAGCTGGGATACTTCTACTGCCTAGAAACAGAGAGAGGGCTCAGCCATTGGGCAAATTCAGTTGTGAAGGAATTGCTTAAAATCGCTGCCCGAATTTGCTGCGTAAACCGCACCAGCTCGGTGATGTTATGGATCGAAAGCAGCGTATAGGCTAATAGTTCTTGAGCGCGCAGCAGATGACTCAGGTAGGCGCGGCTAAACGTCTGACAAGTGTAACAGTTGCAGTCAGGATCAAGGGGGGAAAGGTCTTTGCAGAAGCGGGCGTTTTTGAGATTCCAGCGCTCTCCCTGGACCAGGGCATTACCATGGCGAGCCAAACGGGTGGGAATCACACAATCAAACAGGTCAATTCCGGCGGCGATCGCTTGAGCCATTTCCCGGTAGGTGCCCACTCCCATCAGGTAGCGAGGTTTATCCTCCGGCAACAAAGGCGTGGTTGCCTGG
>JBGTDP010000106.1:0-1692 GCA_041748255.1 Thermosynechococcaceae cyanobacterium
TATCAACTGGCGACTTGTTGGCCCTTTGCTGGGGTTGCTTGCCCTATCGCTGGTGGGAATGATTAACGGTGTCGTCAATCCTGGATGGTTCACCTTTGGTCCCGGTGCCCTGGGGGTCAATTTATTTTGGACCTTTTACAACGTGGTTTTGCTCCAGATTTCTATCCTGGCGGCGATTGATGTCCCCAAGCGCCGCCATACTCGCTTTCAGCATACTTTGGCCTGTGAGCTCCAGTTCGAAGATTTTACCTTACCCGCCCAGACGGTGGATTTATCTGAAGGAGGGGCTGCTGTCACATTGCCGGAAATGGACTTGGATCGGCTGCCGCCTCAAGCTAGATTGCGATTTAGCGATCCAAGCTCTGAATTAAGCCAAGTCCCAGCCTTTGAGGTGGAACTGGCCCGGCAGCCAGTCCGATCTAAGCAAAGATGGTTACTGGGTACAGAATTTATCAATCTTTCTATAGAGCAGGAACGACGGTTAATAGAGTTTCTCTATTGTCAGCCAGGCCAGTGGCAGGACCAGAGAATGTTGGAACCCGTGACTGCTTGGGCGATGGTTAAATCTGCGTTTAGCTTCCATTCTTTAGCGGAAACCCGCTAGGGCAACACAATGGTTCAAGTGAGATTTGTCTTCTGGATGCTTGCCTTAGGAATTGGCCTGGTTGATTGTCAGGCGATCGTGGCTGAGAAGGCCCAGCCTCTACCCCAGCAAGACTCCTCAGCCAAGTTGGATGAAAATATCCGTAAGCTACGCACGGGTGATTTAGTGATTAGGGTCATCGACTCCCAGGGGCAGCCAGTGGCTGGAGGCCAGGTGCAGCTCACCCAAATTGCCCATGACTTTGAGTTTGGGACGGCTCTAAGTGATCACCTGTTTCAGGACAAAGTCAATCTACCGGAACAGGCCCAGTACTTCAAATTGGCCAGCCAACTCTTTAATGCCGGTGTGCATGAGAATGCCTTGAAATGGCATATTACAGAGCCTCAACCGGATCAAGTGAACTATGACTTGAGCGATCGCATTCTGCGTTGGACAGAGCGCCATTATCAAAAGACTCGGGGCCATACTCTATTCTGGGCGGTTGAAGAGTGGAATCCTCCTTGGCTTAAGGATCTTAGTTCAGACCAACTCCGCCTCGCCGTCCGGAACCGGGCAACCGATGTTTGCACTCGCTACCGGGGACGCATTGACGAGTATGACGTAAACAATGAAATGCTCCACGGTCGGTTTTTCCGCCAAAGACTGGGAGAGTGGATTGTTGAGGAGATGTTTCGCTGGTGCCACCAGGCAGACCCAACCGCCACCCTCTATGTGAATGACTATGATATTGTCAATGGCAAAGAACTGGATCAGTATGTCAACCAGATTCGCTCCCTATTAAATCAGGGTGTTCCTGTAGGAGGAATTGGCGTGCAAGGACACATCTATGGAGATGTTACCCCTGCTCAGATCAAGCAAAGTCTAGATACTCTGGCCCAATTTGATCTACCCATTAAAATTACTGAATTTGATGTGGTAGGAGACACAGAGCAGGAGCAAGCTCGGATTCTAACAGAGGTTTATCAAACTGCCTTTGCCCACCCAGCCGTAGAAGGTATCTACCTATGGGGATTTTGGGAGGGAGCCCATTGGCGGCCCCAGGCAGCCATCTTCAGGCGAGATTTTACCCCGAAGCCAGCAGCGAAAGC
>JBGTDP010000107.1:0-21253 GCA_041748255.1 Thermosynechococcaceae cyanobacterium
GTTGGCTTTACGAAAATATTTCAGGGCTGAGTTAACGTTCATCGCCCCAATCGTCAGCTGCTCAACCATTAGATCCAGGCGATCGCGGCGACAAAGCACCTCTGCCTTTAATTGGTGAACCAGTTCCCCAACACTGACACTACGCAGAAGTTGATTGCTTGGCAGCAATCCTAAAACAGGGATTTGCCGTGACTCCAGAAAGGGCTGAATCACCTCTGTGGCAGCGTCATACTCTGTCGGCGGGATATCGTTGATCAGAACCCCCATCAGGCGATCGCCCAGCCGCTCTTTAGCTGACAGGAGCGAATCAATCACCAGTGGCGATCGCAAACGGGCAATTAATAAAATTGGTGCATCAACAATCTCAGCCACTTGAGGCAGTGACAGACCAAACAAATGCCCCTCTTCCAGCGAGCCAGGGCCTTCTAGAAGCATTAAATCTTCCCCCTGGGCCTGGCAATACTCGATCAGGCGTTGAGCATAATTAGTTTGGTCATGCCCTTGCAGGCGCTGATAAATTGTTTTGGCATTTAGAAAAAACAGGGACGGCCGCAGAGCAGACGTCGGCAGGTCTAAAATTTGGGCCATAAATCGGACATCTTCATCGACCGAATCTGCTTCAGTATCACTAAAACAGGTTCCCAAGGGCTTGGCGTAGGCAATTTGTAATCCTTGTTGCTTGAGCTGCTGCGCAATGCCCAAAACTGCAGCGGATTTGCCACTATAAGCCTCGGTCGAGCCGATCAGCAAATGTTTAGCAGATTTAGGCACTCTCAAACTCCTTAATGATTGGCAATTTAAACCATGGGCGGCTTTAATCCTTTCTTATCTTAAGGGAACTTCACCCAGCCCTGAGGAGCGAAGGAAATCAAATCCTGACTTTGTTCTGGCCGCCCTAGGGTATAGATCACAATTTTTGTTCTTAACCTATGCCCCATCTAGACGAAGGAGCTTGCGATAGAAGCCTTTAGAAAAATCAGCAATTCCAGAGCGCTTAAAGTGACTGAGCACCTCGATCAAAAATCCAATAAACTCAAAGTTTGTCATGGTGACTTCGTAGCTCAACTCAGGATTTCCCTCAAACTGGACTCGACATTGCGTCAGATCTGCCGGCAGAGCAGAGACACTCCAGGTGGCAACAAATTCAATATTTTCACCCCCTTCAATACCTCGCTGGCCTTCAAAATTACTCCTTTGGTACAGAGAAATTGCCTGGGGAAGTAAATTACGCTTACTGGCCGGGTAGTAGGGCAAGTAAATGTTTACATCCTGAGCAGCAGCAGGTTGAATTTGATCTAGGGTGGCAGTCATAATGGTTAGCTCTTGGATCATCAACCCGTAAATCAGCCGAGAACAAAAAAAATCTTACCTGGATTCAAGGATTGAACTTGAACTTTATGGTATAGGTGTGACTGAGGCAACAAATACGACTAGCTTGCCAGACCGTTTACCCCCCTAATTCATCCAGGACTGAGATTTGATCGATTTAAAGCGCTTAGATGCATTGAATCTTTTGACCGAAACTTCCCAGTTAAATCGCTAAGAGCCTATTTTAAGCAGCAGTTCCACAAACTGAACTAATTTTCAGTGGACGATTCGAATGATCAAAGTCGACCGAATTTAAAGATTCTATCTTGACTAATAAATATTTGGGAAAACAGCATGGCTCCTATCGTTGCTAACTATTATTTAACTTACCGCTGTAATGCTCGCTGTCACTTCTGCGATATCTGGGCCTTAGAACCAGGCAAAGAAGCAGATTTTTCAACCATTCAGCAAAATCTTAAAGATCTAAAGCGGCTGGGAACCAAATATATTGACTTTACCGGCGGTGAACCTCTCCTGCGTAAGGATGTGGGGCAAATTTACCAGGAAGCCAAGCGGCTAGGATTTTTCACTAGCATCACCACCAATACAATCCTTTATCCCCAAAAGGCTAAAGAGATTCAAGGGCTGGTAGATTTTCTCAACTTTTCTCTAGATGGCCCTGATGCTGAGGCCCATGATCAATCCCGAGGGGTGCAGATTTTCGAGACCCTGGTGGAGTCAGTCAAAATCGCCCAAGACCTGGGAGAATATCCGGTGCTTAATCACACGGTAACTGCCCAGAACTACGATCGCCTTAACGAAGTTGCTGAGCTGGGGCAAAAATTAGGGGTTCGAGTCTGGCTGAATCCTGCCTTTACGGCCCATAGCAACTACAATCACAAAAAAAATCCCACTGCTGAGATTGCTGAGGCAATTCAGGCTAATGTTAAGAAGTATGGCAATGTTGGCTACAATAGGGCTGCCCTAGCCTTTATCAAGGCGGGTGGGAATGACACCCAAAATCCTCGCTGTAAAGCTGTGGACGCAGTGATTGCCATCTCCCCAAATGATGAGCTGCTGTTGCCCTGCTATCACTTTGCCCAAACAGGGGTGCCAATTCAAGGTCGTCTCTACGAGCTATATCGGCAATCGGAGACGGTGGAAGCTTATCGTCAATCCCAGGGTAGGTTGTCGGTGTGTGAAGGTTGTACCGTCTGGTGTTACTTGATCCCCAGCTTCTCTCAGGGTGTGGATAAATATTGGTGGTTGAATAGTGTCACTTATGCCGGAGAATTCTTGGCCAGAAAACAATTCCTGCAACGAGCAGGAGCGGTTTAGTTCCCTTCTGGCTGACTTAGCTGATCTGGATTTTGTTGATCTAACTGAATCAGATCCCTTGGAAAGTGAGTTTTATCAGGGCCGGGAAGGGCGCAGACGTAAAGCGGCTATGGCTCTAGCCTTGATCTGGACTGGCACTGTGGCCCTTCACCTGTTTTCTTGGGGGATTTGGCTAGTTTGGGGGCTCACGGCCCTGATGGGAGTGCATACGGTACGGGTGCTCTTGGCGCGATCACTCCCGGTCCCCCAGCCATTACCTGAGCAACTGCTAGCCTCAGAGCACCCCTTTGTCTCACTACTAGTGGCGGCTAAAAATGAAGCTACCGTTGTCACTCACTTAGTGCAAACCCTCTGCAGTTTGGACTACCCCAGCAGTCGCTATGAGGTTTGGATTGTCGATGACAACAGTACCGACCAGACCCCAGTGCTACTGGCACAGTTAGCCAAGCAGTATGAGCAGTTACGGGTTTTACGGCGTTCTCCTGAAGCGCAAGGAGGCAAGTCTGGGGCATTAAATCAAATCTTGCCCTTGACCAAGGGTGAGATTATTGGGGTATTTGATGCTGATGCTCAGGTTCCTCGAACCCTCTTGCGGCAAGTTTTACCACTGTTCCAGCGACCCCAGGTGGGTGCCGTTCAGGTGCGTAAGGCGATCGCTAATGCCGCCGTGAATCTTTTGACTCAGGGTCAAAAGGCAGAAATGGCCCTGGATAGCTTTTTTCAGCAGCAGCGAATTGCTGCTGGCGGTATTGGGGAGTTGCGGGGCAATGGTCAATTTGTCCGCCGGACAGCTCTGGAGAGCTGTGGGGCCTGGAATGAAGAAACCATTACCGATGATCTTGACCTAACCCTGCGTCTACATCTGGCCCAGTGGGATATTGACTCACTCTTGTTTCCCGCAGTGGAAGAGGAGGGGGTTACCCGAGTCCCAGCCCTGTGGCACCAGCGCAACCGCTGGGCAGAAGGGGGTTACCAGCGTTACCTAGACTATTGGCAGCTAATTGCTCGTAATCGTTTAGGTACCCGCAAAACCCTTGACTTGTTGATGTTTTGGACAACTCAATACCTGTTGCCTACAGCTGCTCTGCCGGACTTTTTAATGGCGATCGCCCGTAACCGTCCTCCCCTGCTGTTGCCAATGACCAATCTGACGATTGGGTTTTCGTTTCTGGGGATGGCCCTGGGCCTCAACCGGATTCGCAAGGCCCAGGGGTTGCCGTTACTGCCTTTAAGTGCCCTGTTCCAAGCCCTACGGGGAACCCTCTACATGCTTCACTGGCTACCCGTGATTGCCAGCACAACAGTGCGGATTGCGTTTCGGCCTAAGCGGCTTAAGTGGGTCAAAACCATCCATCAAGGCTCGAATGAGGTTTGGCTAGATGTCACGGAATCTTAGAAGGGCAAGTCCACTTCCGCATCTTGATCCGGCTCAGTTTCTACAAGCTCCTCTACTACTGCTGAAACAGAGACCTCTTCATCAAGCTGCTTTTGGCCCTCAGTCAGGTCATTAACATCCACCACTTCCCCATTAAATAACTGAGCGAGGCTTTTAGCAGCCTTGTAGACATCATCTTCCTCTGCCCAGCTAGGTCTGGAGTCTGTATTGCTAGGGTTGGCAGCAGCTTGAGAGGACTGAGGTTCAAAAGCTGGAATATTTCTGGAGGGAGGCGCGATCGCATCCTGAGATTGTGCCCGATTATCAGGCCGAGAAGGCAGGCGATCCTGGGTCTGAATTGGCTTAGCAGCTTGGACATTCTCAAGAGCACTGGCAGCCGGTAAAGGCGCTAGAGCGTCCCATTCACCTGGCCCCATCACCCGGAGATTTACCTTCACCGTGCGGTTAAGCACCTCCATAAAGGCTGCTTCTACATCTGGCAGCTTACTCTGGGCAATTTTAGCCAGGTTCTGGGAGCGAATTCCGACTTGGGCTTGTTGCGCTTCTAAGGACAGCAGCCGCCCATGTTCATTCAATAGGGCTTGACTCAAGGGGTGCAGATGGCTCATCAGTTGTTGCCACAGCACGCCAAGCTCTGGCTGGGGTCGTTCCGAGTCAGAATCCGAACCAGAATCCAAACTAGAATCCTGCTCAGGCGGTGAATCACTAGCACTAGATGGAGCAGCCTGGGCCTCAGGATCTGGGAAATTAGTCTCCTGGTGAGTTTCAGACTCAATCAGCTCAGGCTCCAAGGGCTCTAGCTGAGGTTCAATGGGGTCTGCAACCAGTTCCTTGGTTGATTTTTCGGCAGCTTCAGGCGCAGATTCAGGACTAGTTTTTGGATCAAGTTTTGGCGCTGCTGCAGATGGGTTCACTGAGGTAACAGCAGCGGCTTCTGGCTTCGGGGGATGGGCCTCAGCCTTTTTTGCTGTGGAGATAGGGGTAGAGCTAGCGGCCCCTGCTGGAGAGGCTAGCAACCCAGCTTGATGCTCAAAAGTAGGGGCTTGACTGGCAGCAGGCAAAAGTCCCAGCAACGTGATCTCTAACCAAAGGTGCGGTTGAGTGGTATTTTTAACCTGAACTTCGCAGGTTCGGAGATGCTGCTGCCCGGCCAGAATTGCTGAGAGATCCGCTTTTTGGGCAAAGCTGCAAAGACGCTCCCAGGTGTCAGCAGTGATGGTAACTAGATCACCTCGCTCAGGGGCTGCTTTGGCAATCAGTAAATCCCGGTAAAAGCTGGCAAGATTTTGTAAGACAACCAGCGGTTCTCGTCCTCGGTTGATCAGATATCGGGCTTGCTCTAGGACTGCTTCTGGCTGATTCTGGGCGATCGCTGAGAGCAAGCTAAGCAGATCCTGTTCTGGAACGGCCCCTACTAGATCCCACACCTGAGCCAGCGTAATCTGTCCTGACAACAAACTCAGTTGGTCCAGGAGGCTCTCAGCATCCCGCAACCCTCCCTGGGCAATTTGGGCCACCAGTTGCAGCGCATCATCGGCAATCTCAATGCTTTCCTGGGCAGCGATCGCCTGTAGATGACCCACCATTGCCGCCAAGGGAATTCGCCAAAAATCAAACCGCTGGCAGCGAGAAATAATCGTCGGTAAGACCCGCTGAGGATCAGTGGTTGCCAGGACAAAGACAACCTGGGACGGCGGCTCTTCCAGGGTCTTGAGCAGGGCATTAAAGGCCGAGACACTGAGCATGTGCGTCTCGTCAATAATAAATACCTTGTAGCGGCACTGCACGGGGGCAAACTGGGCGCGTTCAATTAGCTCCCGGATGTTATCCACGCCAGTGTTACTCGCAGCATCGACTTCCAACACATCCAGGGCCGTTCCCCGGGCAATCGCTCGACAGACTTCGCAAGTGCCGCAGGGCTGCGGCGTTGGTTCTGAGGTTTGAAGGCAATTAAGCGACTTAGCTAAAATCCGGGCACTAGAGGTTTTCCCCGTCCCTCGGGGTCCAGAAAACAGATAGGCTGGGGCAATCCGCTGTTGGGCCACCGCATTTACCAGGGTTGTGGCGATCGCATCTTGACCCACCAGATCAGCAAAGGTCTGGGGGCGATACTTATGATGTAGCGGCTCGTAGGTCACAATCGAGATAGAAGCATCCAGTCAGTTTGGTGGGCCTCCTCCATCAAGCAATCATGCTTGACAAGGCTCTCTACCGCAACTATAGCAATCGCTCTCAACCTTCGGAGCGGACTAAAATCCCTAAAGAGATAACTGACACAACCCCTAGCCGTTAATATTGCCAATGCTTATCCACTTTGTCGTTTTACTGTTTAGGTTACCGATTATGAAGGGTTTGAAGCTCAGTTAGAATTCCACATCTGTGGCAATTTCCCCAGAGGTATAAGAAGTGTTGTTAATGCCTTAAGAGAGCTGATGACTCAGGAAAAATGGACAGCAGTAGATCGCTACTTCACCGATATGCTTGTGCCTCCTGACCCCTTACTAGAGGCCGTACTCCAGGCTAGTAGCGCGGCTGGTCTGCCACCCCATAACGTTTCGCCAAATCAGGGCAAACTGCTAATGTTATTAGCCTTAATACATAAGGCCCGTACCATTTTAGAGATTGGTACATTAGGCGGCCATAGAAGGGCTGGGCAAGCGCTGGATACGCTCCCACAACTGGCTGCCGAAGGTTGCGCTCCGTTTGATCTAATTTTCATTGACGCAGACAAGCCAAGCAATCCAGACTACTTAGCATGGGCACTGAAGCTCTCCTGCCGAGGCAGTCTGATCATCGCTGACAACGTTGTGCGTGATGGAGCCGTGATTGAAGCTAATAGCCGCGATCCTAAGGTTCAGGGAGTACGTCGTTTTAGTGAGATGCTTGGTTCTGAGCCCCGAGTAGAGGCGACAGCGATTCAAACCGTAGGCAGTAAAGGGTATGACGGCTTTGCGATCGCGCTTGTCACCTCTGAATGATTAGCGACATTCTTGACCGAGAAGCCAAATAGCGATTTAGGCAGTAGTACAAAAATTCTGTGGGAGCAGACTGGCGAGGTTCGTTGATGTTAGGGCAAAACTTATTTGCCATCGCTGAACCACAACAACAGAAGTTGTAGGATTTAGAGGATCTTTTAGCTTTCTGGTTGATGACTTTGACTGATAAAGTTGAATCTATTTACACCGACGGTGCTTGCTCTGGCAATCCTGGGCCTGGGGGTTGGGGCGTGGTGATCTATTTTGATCATGGCTCAACCCACGAACTGGGAGGCTCAGCAATTCAAACCACTAATAACCGCATGGAGTTGCAAGCCGCGATCGCAGCGCTAGAATTTCTCACCGATTCAGGTCAAAGCAACCGCGTTGTCCTCCACACCGACAGTGAATATGTCAAAAACGGGATCACCAAATGGATCATCGCTTGGAAGCGCAAGGGCTGGAAAACCTCCCAGGGCAAACCGGTGCTTAATCAAGATCTATGGCAAATTCTAGACAGACTCAATACGCCCCAGGTGGAATGGCGGTATGTCCGCGCCCACGCTGGCAATCTGGGTAACGAACGCTGTGATGCGATCGCCCGTGCCTTTTCCCTCAACCAAGCCCCGGTTCTAAGTCAGACTTTTTAACAAAAAGGAGCGTTGATTAAATTTCCTTTTTCCCAGTCACCTGGGTTTTTAAGGAATCAAAGTCTTGGCCCAGTTCTTTGCGGGTTTCAGCAAACAGCAGGTAGCGGTACACAAACCAGGCTGAGTAGCCAAATCCAATCAACTCAAAGGTTGGCGCGAAAAAAGGAATAGCGTTGACCACTTTGAGGATCGCCACCGTCAGAATTACAAACGGGACGGCTGCCAGGGCAATTCCCACCGTTGTGATTGGCTGTTTATACTCTTCAAAAACTTCCCCAAACCGCTCCGGGAAACCTGCCAGAATCTGAGACACTTGCTCCCCATAGGCTCGCCATTGCTGATTGGTAGAAGATTGCGCCGGGGGCAACTTTGATAGCGTTCCGGATTCAGTGTTAATGCTCATCGGCTGACTCACCCTTTCCGCTGCCATCACATCGGCAGCTTTTTCAGCGGCAACAGCATCAACGGCTTGTTCGGCAGCGGCAACATCAGCGGGTGTCACTTCAGGGACTTCAGCTTTGATTTCAGGATTCATATTCGTTTCAGGTTCCATTGTTTTAGGATCTTAGGGGGACAAAGGAGAGTCAGCAAAGGATCTAACAGACTCAAGAAGACAGAGAAGGCTAAACTTACCGGCAATTATAGACTCCGCCGTCAAACCCGCAATCATACTTTTGATAGCTAGATTAGCAATAGAAATTTGTCACCAGTCAAAATTAATTCAAACTAATTGAATCTAATAGAAGATATAAGAGTGTAAGGCATTTAGCCGCCAAGAACTGCCTGGATAGGATCTTTGGACTCACCGTCTTCAAATTTTAGTGATCCCGCGATGATTGTCCAGGGTTATTTGCTTTGCATCAAACATCCTGAACATTACCTAGCGAACCCAGTAGTTTTTATAAACAGTCTTTGCCTCAGTCAGGCAAATTTAATCAAAGGCTGTGAAGGTGATAAAAAGCGGCTTGATCTTAATTATCAGTGTCAGCTCACTGACTCATTTGGGCAATTGCCTGACTGAGGGGAGCCTCTATTTCAGGGAGATAGAGTAACCAAGCGCGCTGAAAGGGTTGAGTCAGGGTTTTTACCAAGGGGGAAACCTCACTGATTTCCTGCAATCCCCGAGAAGTCTGAAGGTTGATTCCCCGCTGGTATAGGGTATAGCCGCGGCTCAAAGCCACCCGCATACAGGTATAGTAGGCAGGCTCAAACCCTGCTTTTGCACTCAGGTGCTGGGCCTTTTGCAGCAGGGTTTGACGCTGGTCTTGATCTAGATGACTGATATCCCAGGTTTTTAACAAATCCCGATCTAAGAACCGCCGAGATAAATCTGCCAGGATGCGATCGAAACTGTTTCGCCAGCGGTGAATATGATAGCCAAAAACCGTATCGTCTGCTGCCAGGTAATCTGCCAGGGATAATTGCCTGGCAGGCTCTGTAAACCAAGTCCTAACGGTGGGATCTGCTTCGAGTTGATTTAACTTAAGCTGTATTTTAGCTCGGGTGAGAGCTTGCTCTAAGCCCCAGGCAGCTGCAATATTTTTAGGATGATTATAGACTTGGGCATACATAAAGTAGCGCACAACTAAGTAGTGCTCAATGGCAGCCAGACCCTTGCGGGCCACCACAATTTCCTGGCCAACTGGATCATAATCAATCGCCAGCAAAATCCGATCCAAGTCTAAATTGCCGTAAGAGGCCCCAGTAAAATAGCTGTCGCGCATCAAATAATCCAGGCGATCGCAGTCCAGTTGACTAGAGACTAGTTGATGGACAAAAGGAATTGGATACTGTTTTAAGTAAACTTGCTCCAGGTCCCCGGCCAAGCCTGGATCAAACTGATCTAAAAGCTGGCGAATTGGCGGTGATTCCCGGAGGATTTTTCGCGTCCAGGCTTCATGGTGACCCCCAAAAATATCTTCCCCCGTATGACTAAAGGGGCCATGGCCAATATCGTGTAGTAGCGCTCCACACAGCACCAGCGTCCGGTAGGAGTGCAGTTGGGGATAGCGATTAGCCAACCGATCAAACACCCGCCGCGCCACTGCCATCACCCCTAGGGAATGGGTAAACCGGGAGCCCTCAGCCCCATGGAAGGTAAGGCTTGCCGTTCCTAATTGGCGAATCCGCCGTAGGCGCTGAAAGGCCGGGGTGTCAATCAGCTTAATCAGCAATGTTTCGGTGGGATCCCGACCCTCTAAGGTGATCGCCCCATGGAGCGGATCATGGTAGGTCCGACTTGAGCTAGGCAGCACCGGCAAGGACCGAATCAGCCGTTAATACCTTGAGGGCCGCCTGATATTGGGCATCAGCTTGAGTGCCAACTTGCTCTCGGGAGATGGCATCTAAGGAAACCACTTGATCGGGAAGGATACCCACTTTGTTAATATCCCGGTGATTTGGCGTCTCATACTTGGCGATCGTCACCGCCAATCCGGCTCCGTTGGGGAGATTAAATAAAGACTGAATCGAGCCTTTGCCAAAGGTCTTTTCACCAATAATTTGCGCCCGGTGGGTATCCTGCAGCGCTCCGGCCAAAATCTCACTGGCACTGGCTGTTCCTTGGTTGACCAAGACAACCAAAGGATCATGGGTCAACGGAGAACGGTCGGTGTTAAAGCCCCCCTGGACACCGTTGCGATCGACGGTATAGACAATCGGACCTGGATCAAGCCACAACTGGGCGATTTCAATTCCAGCCTGTAGAAGACCCCCTGGATTACTCCGCAAATCAAGAATGTAGCGTTCAGCGCCTTGTTCTTCTAGGGCGGTTAGGGCCTGAAGCATTTCATTGGCGGCATTGGCATTAAACTGATTCAGGCGAATATACCCTAGGGCCTTGCCATCGGGTTGGGGCCGCAATTCTGCCCGCACCGGATTTAGGGCAATGCGATCGCGGGCCAGCTGAACCTCAAAGGGTGAGTCAGCAGTATCACTCCGCTGAATCGTCAGAGTCACCGAGGTGCCCGTAGCCCCCCGCATCCGTTCTGCTGCTTCATCCAGGGCTAATTCTGCCGTAGAGAGGCCATCAATTCTTAAAATCTGGTCGTGGGGTTGCAAGCCTGCCCTAGCTGCCGGAGAGCCTTCTAAGGGGGTAATCACTTCTAATTGTCCGGTGGCTGGGTTAAGACTAATCTGCAGCCCCACCCCAGTCAACTCCCCCACCGTAGTAGTCTGCAAGCTGCGGTACTGAGCGGGTTTGAGAAATCGTGTAAACGGGTCCCCCAAGCTTGCCAGCATCTGTTGAATGGTTGCGTAAGCTGCCTGGCGATCGGGCAAAGGCTGCTTCAAGACCTGTTGCCGCACTAAGCGCCAGTTTTGATCATTAAAGCTGCTGTCAACATAAGCTTGATTGACGATTCGCCAAACTTCATTAACTAATTTCTGCTCATCCGTAAAAGCCTGAGCTGGAGATGGAAACCAGCATACCCAAAGGATTTGCAGTGTCAGAAGTAAACCAACCCAAATCTTTCGCTTTCCCATAACCCAAATTCTAACGTTGTCTCAGCAGAGACCTTTCTCATAATTCGGCCAAAGCAGGGGAATTGCCCAAGCATTGGCGAGGAGGGCTAAACACCTAGAATCCAATCAAGTTACCCGTTTGATTTTCTGAAACCTTATTAGGATTATGTTACATTTTTGATTAAGCGCTATACATTTTCAGGAACTCTAGCTTCATGTTTACCAAGCAGGTAACCGACTCAAAGGCTTATCAGTGGTTTCAGGAACGTTTAGAAATTCAGGCCCTTTCTGAAGACGTCTCCAGTAAGTATGTCCCGCCCCATGTCAATATTTTTTACTGTCTGGGCGGCATCACCCTAACTTGCTTCATTATCCAGTTTGCAACTGGGTTTGCGATGACGTTTTACTATAAACCAACTGTTACTGAAGCTTTTACTTCAATTCAATACCTGATGAATGATGTCAGCTTTGGCTGGCTGATCCGTTCAATTCATCGCTGGTCTGCCAGCATGATGGTGCTGATGATGATTTTGCATACCTTCCGGGTTTATTTGACCGGAGGGTTCAAAAAGCCGCGTGAGCTAACTTGGGTCACCGGCGTGATCTTAGCGGTCATTACCGTTTCATTTGGGGTGACTGGCTATTCTCTTCCCTGGGATCAAGTTGGGTACTGGGCTGTCAAAATTGTCTCAGGTGTCCCGGAAGCTATTCCAGTGGTGGGCACTTTCATTGCTGACATGGTTCGAGGTGGTGCAAGCGTGGGGCAACCGACGTTAACTCGTTACTACAGCGCTCACACCTTTGTTCTACCCTGGTTTATTGCTGTATTCATGCTGCTGCACTTCATCATGATTCGTAAGCAGGGAATTTCTGGACCCTTGTAATCTGGACCCCTGTAAAAATAGGCAGTTCAAATTAGTCAGCACTACCAGCTTCCCTTGAGCTGTTTTTCATAAATGCCTTCTTAAAACCTCGCCGATCCCAGCTAAAGGAGAAACATTGCAATATGGCAAAAGTACAGAAAAAACCTGATTTAAGTGATCCACAACTTCGGGCTAAGTTGGCCCAGGGCATGGGTCACAACTATTACGGTGAGCCTGCCTGGCCTAATGATTTGCTCTACGTTTTTCCGGTTGTGATCGCCGGGACGATTGCCCTATGTGTGGGGCTGGCTGTCTTAGATCCGGCTATGATTGGCGAGCCTGCTGATCCCTTTGCCACCCCTCTAGAGATTCTACCCGAGTGGTACTTATACCCTGTCTTTCAAATTCTGCGCACGGTTCCTAGCAAGTTGTTAGGGGTTGTACTAATGGGTGCTGTGCCCTTAGGTCTAATCCTGGTGCCGTTTATTGAAAACGTGAATAAGTTTCAGAATCCTTTCCGTCGCCCGGTAGCGACGGCAGTCTTTATGTTTGGGACCCTAGTGACGCTTTGGTTGGGAATTGGTGCTACCTTCCCGATTGACAAGTCTTTGACCTTGGGCCTGTTCTAGAGCTGTAATCATTAATCTACTTTGACAAGAGGGTGCCGAAGGGTGCCCTTTTTTTATTGCCTATTTGGCCTTAGCCCATGCGTTGACCAATCTTCCCATGCAGGGTATTCCGGCAAGGCAAAGACCTGGGAAATTTCCTTTATCCACTGTAATTCCTAGGTCTTTGTTAAAAGTCTCAAATCAATCATTTTAGTCCAACGCAAGGAGGCTTAGGGCGGATGATAAGTTTCTGGGGAATCGCTAAGCCTATCTCAGCAACTTAGACTCTTTCTGGACATTCAACCATGAGGAAGGCTGGCGGGGAACTACTCCATTCCCTTTGGTCTCGTTGCCTCGCCGGTGGAAACTCCACACCCTAAAGTCAGGCAGGCAACGCCTACTTCTTGGGTTAAGCGTTGATTAACTTCTATAAACCAAAGGGTCTGAATGCAAGGTGCAAACAGACCCTTTGGTTTTGTTGGTTAATTTCAGCAGGGTAGTATCTTTGGCATCACTGCGGCAAAGATTAACGCTTGATTAGTTTCTCCAACTTAGGCAGCAATAGCTGATTGAAGCGAAAAGGCGATCGCTCAACTTCACCTTGCGATCCGGTAACTTTGTAACCGATAGAAGCAAGCCTCTCAGGAAAGCTGAAGAGCTTAACCAGCAAGGTTACTCAGCAACTCAATATTGGAAAGGATCAAGTAGGCAAAGCCTGCTCCACCCACGCCGCCAATTAAAAAGCCACCGGCAAATTCATTCCATCCCTCAGCCGAATCAAGGGAATGAGGATGCTGATCAATCGTTACAGTATCGGTCGGTCCTTCCGGGCGACTACCCGCATAGATTGATAGGCAGGCAGTCAAAATAACCACCAAGCCCACCGTTGCCAGGAGCCCTGCCAAGTTTGCTACATCTGTGTCCCGAAGGGGTCCCAATTTGGCAAAGGGGCCAATCAAGAAGTAACCATGGGCCATGCCAATCTCTAGGGCTCTGCGAAAAGGAGACAGGCCGTGCCGGTAAGCAGGTAAGTTATTAATAAAGGCTCTAACAAAACCAGAGTCATTGATTGGCGTTGCTAGATTTCCATTTTCTGGATTGTCAGCAGAGTGGACAACCTCTCGGTTTCTGGGATCACCAGGCCGCTTTCTAGATTCACTAAGTGCTTGCATACTTCTCTCTTATCTTATAGATGGAGTCGTGGGATTATTTTAAGTTAGAAGCCTTCTAGGTCTGACAGGATCAGCACAGAGCGTTAGAAAAATTAATCCCGGAAATGATTCTTAATCCCAGAATTCGCGATCGCACCAAGTCAAGTTTAAACAACCACCCGAGGCGAGCGCGAATCTCAAACCCATTAAAGACCACAAACTTTTTAAGGCATCGGATGGAAAAGCAGGTCTGGGAAAAAGTAGTTGAACACAATCAGCCACACGGCTGTTTCAGCCAACCATACAAACAGAATTATCGGGGACAGAGAAAGAAACTTCGTAAGATTTTCCATGAACTATTCTCCAAAGTATAGACTGCCGATGAACTAACGGGGTGAAACCGTGATTTCATCATCTTTCGCAACCAGCTCACCAGTTGTGAGTTCTTTAAACGCAAGCAGAGGCCAGACATAGCCTGTTAGCATCATTTTTATTGCTAAAGGGACATCAAGGATGATTTCTTTCTCTGCAGGGTTCTTTTCTTTTTTAATCGCTTGTAGATAGGCCCGACCAACCCAGCCAATCCAGCCAGCAATGTACAAGAACAAAAGACTGGGGATTAAGAAGTCTCCGGCCCGATCAAGGCGGCCATCGACCACCAAGTGAGGAAGTCCTTCAGGACCACAAAGGGCCTGGCTATAGCGTTCAAAGCGTCTAGTAGCAGAAGCCGGATCACTTGTCGTAGGCCGAGCCCGCTGAGCGCGTTGGGCAAAAGCCGGAGATTCACTACAGGGGACAAGTCCAGCCACATCAGCAGTGGCAACTGGGGTAAAACCAACCCAAAGACAGATGACAAGAACCAACGCAAGCAAACGTCGCATAAATTGTTTCCTTACATGAGACAACAAAAGTTTGTTATACAAAAAGAAGCGCTTTTTGTATGAGTAAGCTTCCTGAACTTGTTAGAAATCATACTCTTCTAAAGCAGACTCCGTAAAGTTGCAGCTAAGATTACCTACCTTTTCAAAAATTACCAGTTAATGGCAACTGTTTTAGCAATTGAAACGAGTTGTGATGAAACTGCTGCAGCAGTGGTTCAAAACCGTCGGGTCTGCAGTAGCATCGTGGCCTCCCAAATAGCCACCCATCGTCAGTACGGCGGAGTTGTCCCGGAACTTGCCTCTCGCTGCCACGTTGAAACGGTCAATCAGGTTATTGACCAAGCTCGCCAAGCCTCAGGACTAACTTGGTCAGCAATTGATGCTGTGGCTGTAACCTCTGCGCCAGGATTAGTTGGCTCACTCCTGGTAGGGCTTACCGCAGCCAAGACCCTGGCCCTGGTGCATCAAAAACCCCTTATAGGTGTGCATCATCTAGAAGGGCATATTTATGCGTCCTATTTGGCAGCTAGCAATTTAGGGCCGCCTTTTCTCTGTCTTTTGGTCTCGGGCGGTCACACCAGCTTGATCTATGTCAAAGACTGTGGTCACTACCAGACCTTGGGACAAACCCGAGATGATGCGGTGGGGGAGGCATTTGACAAAGTTGCGCGTTTGTTAAATTTAGGCTATCCGGGGGGTCCAGCAATTGACCACCTAGCCCTCACAGGAAATCCGCAGGCCTATCCCCTACCGGAGGGCAATATTTCTTTGCCCGAAGGCGGCTACCATCCCTACGACAGCAGTTTTAGTGGTCTAAAAACAGCGGTGCTGCGATTGGTCCAAAAGCTGCAACAAACTTCTCAAACGCTGCCGGTTGCAGATCTAGCAGCAAGTTTCCAGGCCACCGTGGCCCGCTCCTTAACCCGGCGAGCGGTCGCCTGTGCCTTAGACTATGGCTTAAACACGATTGTGGTGGGCGGAGGGGTGGCCGCCAATCGAGGTCTACGGAGTCATCTGCAGGCAGCGGCAGCAGAATCTAACCTGCGGGTGCTGTTTCCCCCTTTAGACTTATGTACTGACAATGCAGCCATGATTGGCTGTGCCGCGGCTGAGCACCTGAGCCGCGGTCATACCTCCCCGTTGACTTTAGGAGCTCAATCTCGCTTGGCAATTACCGAAGTTATGCAGCTTTACCAGTCATCCTAATCCTGCTGCGCTGCTCCGGAATGATCGGCAAGAATTGTTTTGATGTGACTGGCGATCGCATCTGGCTGTTCGATCATGGCCATATGCCCACAGTTGGGAACCTCGATTACATTACCCTGACTAGATTTAAACAGGGGGTGAAAGCTGGCCAGGTGCCGCACGTACTTGGGCTCCATAATCGGGTCCTGCATCCCCGCAATAAAGTAAACCGGTTGCTGCAAACGGGCAATCATCTGGGGTAAACGGTGAACTTCTGCCTCAGTTGTAGACTCTAGCAAGGCCCCCAGGGCGGCTTCGCGATAGGCATTGACAAAATCAACCACCCGTTGCCGACCCCAGGATTGCGCCACTGGCTGAGCCACACTGGCGCGGCTAAACAGCCAGTCAATCCAGGGAAGGGTGGCCAGCCAGGCCGGACGAAACCTTAAAATCTTCTCACCGGCAGCCCGAAAACGTTCAAATTCTTCTTTAAGATAAATGCCTCCCCCAGCATTGACACAAACAACGCCTTTGACTACAGAACTCAGATCAGCCCCCCAAAGGGCAATAGTTCCCCCCAAGGAGTGGCCAATCAACCAAGCCTTAGAGATATTTAAATGCGCTAGTAGATGATTTAAATCTTGGGCAAAGGCTGCTGGAGTATAGTCACTCTGGGGCAATGGCGGGTTGACTGATAAGCAGGGTTCTGATCTTCTCTCTAATATGCTCCCTGGCTGATCAATCAGGGCCATTGACCCTGTTTCAGAACTCAAGGACTGCAGTTGAGCCGCTCTGGGGGACCAGGTGGGCAGAACAGAATTACCAAATCCCCTTAGATCATAGGCAAGGCACTGATACTCTGGAGCCAGTTGCTGAATTAAAGGTTGCCAATACTGACGGCTCAGGAGCCAGCCATGGATAAAAACAAGGGTGTAGGGTTTAGGAGTGGAAGCCGTTAATTCGTAGGCGTGGGGCACTCCCAAAATATCAACTGTTGGCATATCCCTATCCTATCCTGAACCCTTCCAGCGGCGATAGGGTTGCTGGCTTAGACTTGTTAGTCTCCCCAGAGCAATCAAAGACTAGGGGCGATTCTGCGGCGATCGCTGAACGAGGAGTGGGGGTTTGATTCAGCTGGCCTAGATACCAGAGGGACTAGAGAGGAGCGATATACTGAATCAAGTCAATCCAACTCACTTTAACCATAGCTGCATGGGTTTTTGGAAAAGCTTGTTTAGCGGCGATCATGCCTCCTCTGCGCAGGTACTCGCCCAGGGTAATATCCCCGCTTGTCAAGAAGCTGGTGATTCCATCAATGGCAGCAACGGCAAAGTCACTGAATCCAAAATCCTGTTTAGCAAAGAACGAGAGCTTGATTTGTATGAATTAGAAGAGCTCTGTGACGCGGTAGGTTGGTCTCGCCGTCCCCTGCGCAAAGTTAAAAAAGCCCTTCAGCACAGTTTCATGGTCGTGTCGATGTGGGAGCAGCGAGGAAATTACCAACGACTGATTGGCTTTTCCCGAGCCACCTCTGATCATGCTTTTAACGCCACAATTTGGGATGTCGTTGTTCACCCCGACTTCCAAGGCAAAGGTCTGGGCAAGGCGTTGATGAAACAAATTATTAAGGAGCTGCGAACGGAGGATATTAGTAACATCACTTTATTTGCCGATCCCCATGTGGTTGATTTTTATCGAGATTTGGGATTTATGTCGGATCCAGAGGGGATTAAAGGTATGTTTTGGTATCCAAACTCACGGTAGTTAAAGGGTATAGGCTGCCAGCAGGGGTTCAATCTAAAAGCGGCTGCTTTAATGCTTTGAGTAGAACTTGCCTGTGCTATTGTGATAGGTGATTATTTGCCTTAGAGTTTAGCCTTTATAACTTCGGGCTTTATAACTTCGGGATGTAGCGCAGCTTGGTAGCGCGCCTGCTTTGGGAGCAGGATGTCGCAGGTTCAAATCCTGTCATCCCGACTTTTTTTTAACTCTCCCCAATGCCACCCTCTGGTTCAACCTCCCAGACTTCCCAAGCTTCGCAAAATTCAGGCCTAGGAACCTTTGGAGGTGTTTACACGCCTTCGCTGCTAACCATCCTCGGCGTGATCATGTACCTGCGCTTTGGCTGGGTAGTGGGAAATGTGGGCCTGCTGGGGACGCTATTAATTGTCACCCTTGCCACTTCCATTACTTTTCTGACTGCCCTATCGATCAGTGCGATCGCCACGGATCGGGTGGTTCGAGTCGGCGGGGCCTATTACATGATCAGCCGCTCCTTAGGCATTGAGACCGGGGGCGCGGTGGGAATTCCGCTTTATTTTGCCCAAGCCCTCTCCGTGGCCCTTTACACAATTGGGTTCGCCGAGAGTGTGGTCCAGACTTTTGACGGCCTCAATCAGCTTTATGTGGCCCTGACCGTGACAGTGCTTGTGGCAATTCTGGCCATAACCTCCGCCCGCATTGCAATTCAGGCCCAATATTTTATTCTGGCGGCGATTGTCCTGTCGCTAGTGTCTTTATTATTTGGCCATTCCCTGGAGCCGACCCAGATTGAGCTATGGGGAGCAGCAGATCGGCTCTCCGAGCCTTTTTGGCAGGTGTTTGCCGTCTTTTTCCCAGCGGTCACTGGGATCATGGCTGGGGTAAATATGTCTGGGGATCTCAAGCAGCCAACTCGGGCAATTCCGATCGGCACCCTGGCGGCGGTGGGCACTGGGTATGTGATTTACATGGGTCTGCCGGTGATCCTGGCAATGCGGGCTGATGCCAAAACCCTGATTGAAACCCCCTTGATCATGCAGCAAATGGCCTTCTGGGGGCCGGCGATTCTTTTAGGGGTTTGGGGCGCCACCCTCTCTAGTGCGATCGGCAGTATTCTAGGGGCTCCGAGGGTGTTACAGGCCCTGGCACGGGATGGGGTTTTACCCAGATGGCTGAGCTTTTTGGGCAAGGGAAGTGGCCGAGATGACGAGCCTCGGATCGGCACCGCTGTCACCTTAGGGGTTGCCACTGTCGCAGTTTCAGTGGGGGATTTGAACCTGATTGCCCCAGTGTTAACCATGTTCTTCTTGACTACCTACCTGGTGTTGAATCTTGCGGCTGGAATTGAAGGTTTTCTTCAAAGCCCTTCTTTCCGGCCTACCTTTCGCGTCCATTGGGCTTTATCAATTCTGGGGGCCGTAGGCTGTCTGGTGGTGATGTTTTTGATCAATCCCATCGCCACGGTGATTGCAGCGGTTATTGTGCTGGGAATTTTCTTCTGGCTAGAGCAGCGACAACTCCAGGCCTCTTGGGGAGATGCCCGCCGGGGAATTTGGATGTCCCTGCTGCGGATTGGCATCTTTCAAATTGGGTCGGTGGACGACACAAAGAACTGGCGCCCCCATATTCTGGTGTTGTCCGGTGCTCCCCAAAAGCGCTGGTCGCTGATTGAGTTGGCCGATGCCTTTACCCATAATCTGGGAATCATGACCGTTTCAAGTGTCCTCCCCAGTGGCTCTCGAGACGGTGCTCGGCAAAAGGTCATGGAAGGCACGATTCGGGAGTATCTGGAGCGGCAGGGGATCCAAGCCTTGGTGCGATTGGTGACGGCCCCCGATCCTTTTGAGGGAGGGCAGCGACTGGTAGAAGCCTATGGGATTGGCCCCCTCGTTCCCAATACAATCTTGCTGGGGGATAGCGAGAACCCTGATCACCGCGATCGCTATTGTCAAATGTTGGTCCAAATTCATCGGGCCAAACGGAACCTGGTGATTCTGCGAGAAAACCACGAACTGGAGTTTGGTCGCCGCCGCCAAATTGATGTGTGGTGGGGCGGGCTGCAAGCCAACGGCGGCTTAATGTTGTTGTTGGCAGATCTACTGCGTTCGGACCAGGGCTGGCAAAAGGCCGAGATTCATCTCAAGCTACTCGTCCCCAATGATACAGCTGCAGCGATCGCCCAGCCAAGCCTTAAGCGACAGATACAGCAGTTAAGGATTGAAGCTGTTTTGCAGGTCTTAGTGGCCAACGGAAAATCCTTTGATACGATTCTCCACGAGTCTTCCCCGACCGCTGACTTGATCTTTTTGGGCTTGGCAAGGCCCAAGGAAAATCTCACGGACTACACGGCTTACTATGAGAAGTTGCACGAGCGAACCGCTGGCCTGCCTACAACGGCTTTTGTCCTGGCCGCTCCCGAGTTTGCCTTTACAGAAATCTTGACGGAGAGTTAAATCTAGAGTTAAATCTCTTGGCACTCCAAGCCGAGGAAGCAAATCCTCAAAAGATGGCGCTTTTCTGGTGAAATCAAATCAGAATAGTTTGGCTTGCCAACGGGTAGATCTAATCCGATGAATGTACTAGGATACATCAATCAATATCAGTTCTAGAGAAGTCTTGACCTGCTAACTTCTCACGCCAAAAATTGGGAACCTATACCTGAGCAGGGCCGTCCCTTAACTTCTCCCTCTGTCCTCACCTCAAGTTGGCACTTTCGAGTTTTAAGCTGTCAAAAGTTGAGCCGCAGAGGTAGAATCATCCAGATTGATCTTCAGAAACAAAAGCAACTAAAACCAGTCTTTGAAAGCTGAGTCAATCGGATTTTGTTCGTCATATTGGGAATTACTATGCAATCACTATTTCGTTGGGGCACAGTTTTAGGGCTTGTAGGAAGTACCTTGATCGCCCCTTCAATTGCCGGAAAGACCGCTGCGATCGCCATGCCAGAAAGCGAAGTCTTAAAGCGAATGGAGGGCGTTCCTTTCTTTACAGTCACCAACACCCAAGGATTGCCAATTCTTGCCTCTCTACCTAGCCAAAAAGACAAAAGCAAGACCATCCAGGTGGCAACATTTTTTGAGAGTCAAAAAGACGCTCAATCCCTGGTGACAAAGCTTAAAAGCTCTAACCCCAAGATTGGCAACGCAGCCAAAGTTGTCCCCGTTTCTTTACGCCAAGCCTATGAGTTGGCCCGCAAAAACAAAGATAATAAGGACAATGTTGCCTTTCAATTTTTACCGGAGCAACAAGAACTTAGCTCTGCCCTGGCCATTTTGAAGCAAAATGGTCAAAAAGTTGAGCAATTCAACGGGATTCCTTTGTTTTATGCCTCGGAATCAAAGAGCAAGGGGCTTTTAACCATTGAATCCAACAAGAGCAAGATGATCCCCTTCTATTTTGATAAGCAGGATCTCCAAGGAATGCTCAGTCAGCTAAAAGAGCAAAATCCTAAGCTTGCTGCCTCAACCAAGATTGAAGTCACCTCTTTGGCTCAAATTGTTGACTCGATGATCAAACAAAATGGAGAAGGCATTCAGCAAATCACCTTGGTTCCTTCTAAAGAAAACCTTGATTACGTGATCAAGCAGCAGTCACAAGCCAAACCGACTGCTCCTGCTCAGCAGGCAGCCCCCAAAAAATAACCTCCCTTGAATTGAGCACCAGTCAAGTTTCAGG
>JBGTDP010000108.1:0-15409 GCA_041748255.1 Thermosynechococcaceae cyanobacterium
CTCTCTACCCCGCCGGGTATAGTAAGTACCTGCCTTAATCACACCGGGCAGGTAGGTTCCAGGCGCTCTAATATCGGTCCAGCTACTTTCAGGCTCCTCCGTCGTTACTCGCACCAGATGTTCTAGGGGGATGCTAATCGGGTTATCAAACGTAAAGGCCCATAGCTGTTCGTACCATTCCAGTTGAATTACCAGTTGATTTTGGTTGAGGGTTAGCAGCATATTTGTTTCCCCGGTAAAGCGATCGCGGAGCACCTCCGGTAAGAGAATCGCCCGCTCTTATCCCAACACGACTGGCAAGCTCTTATAACGATGCCATAGCGGAGTATTGATCAATTCAAGCTCTGAATGACATTGCTCAGTCTCCAGTCCTATACTGAACTTCTACGCTTAACTTCATTTCAACAAAAATTGAAACAATAAAACTTGATGAGACAAGTATCTACACTATCCTCTGATCTAGTTGCCGCAGGCTTCCACGCCCTCTCTGAAACGCTTCGAGTGCAGATCCTAGATTTGCTACGGACAAGAGAACTCTGTGTTTGTGACTTATGCGAAGAATTGGCAGCCACACAATCTAAGCTATCGTTCCATCTCAAGGTTTTAAAGGAAGCGGAGTTAGTGCGATCGCGCCAAGAAGGGCGCTGGATGTACTACAGCCTTAACTTGCCCCAGTTTGTGGTGTTAGAGCAATATCTAGCAGAATACCGTCGTTTCAGTCCTATCATCCCCACTCGGTCCTGCGATGATTGACGGGCATCGTCTATTAGTTTTTATAGGCTAGCCAGCTCAATCCTTGTTCATTTACTACAAATGCGTATCAATCGGAGTTGACGTATCAACTTATATTGATGTATTTTAGATATGAGCATGAATGACTTTGGAGTCCATTCCGGATACCAAACTCCCGCTGGAGGCTTATGGTTTTTCAAATCAGCGCGACTAAGTTTGAAGCTGCTGTTATTTTGCTTACTCTGGCTCTAACAGCCTGCACTGCACCTACCGAAACAGAGGTCACTAGTCAACCTCAGGCCAGTCCAATCTCTGAAACAACAACATCAATTAAAATTGATGGCTCTAGTACCGTTTACCCGCTGACGAATGCTATTGCTAAAGAATTTAAGCAGGCAAATCCAGGCGTTGAAGTAGAGGTTGCCTTCTCTGGAACCACAGGTGGCTTTAGGAAATTCTGTGCTGGAGAAACCGACATCAATGATGCCTCTCGCCCTATTTCAACGGAAGAAATTGCAGCTTGTCGGCAAGCAGGCATTCGATTCGTTGAAATTCCAGTGGCTTTTGATGCCTTAACTGTAGTGGTCAATCCTCAGAACACCTGGGCGCAATCCCTGACAATCAAGGATCTCAAGAAAATGTGGGAGCCTGCCTCTGAGGGCAAAATTAACAACTGGAACCAAATTCGCCCTGAGTTTCCTGATCGGCCTTTATCTCTCTATGGCGCTGGTGGAGACTCTGGTACATACGACTACTTTGCCGAAGTCATTACCGGTGCCGCAAAAACCCGCAACGATTACACGGGCAGTGAGGATGACACTGTGCTGGTAAAAGGGGTTGAAAGCGATCCAAATGCTTTAGGATTTTTTGGTCTTGCCTACTACGAGCAGAATCAGAACAAACTCAAAGCCGTGGCGATCGACAATGGTAGAGGCAAAGGCGCAGTCGCCCCATCCCGTGAAGCTGTGGAGCAGGCACAATATCAACCCTTGTCTCGCCCGCTATTTATTTATATCAACTTGCCAAAATCTCAACAGAATCAAGGCTTACAAGATTTTGTGACCTTCTACATGGACAATGTGGAACGGACGGTTCAAACGGTTGGCTACATTCCCTTACCTGCGGAAGCTTACGACATTGGCAAAGTACATCTTTATAAAGGTGAACTTGGCACAGCCTATGACGGCAAGCCCCAGCCTTATCTGACTATCCGAGAAGTCCTTCAGAAAGAGCAAACGTTTTAGATAAATCAAGCTGTCTTTGGTAACGGCAAAGTTTTAGGCAAAGCACCCAAATCATCAGAATTATAGGAATTCATTGAGTTGAGGAATTCAAATCATGAAGCGTGTGATGTTCGTTTGTAAAAAGAATTCCGCTCGATCCCAAATGGCAGAAGGGTTTGCCAAACATTTGGGGGTTGGGAACGTTGAAGTCACTAGCTCTGGACTAGAAGCAAGTCAGGTGAGACCTGAAGCAATCGCGACGATGAAAGCGGCAGGTGTTGATATTAGCAATCAAGCCTCAAAAGCTTTAGATACTTTCAGCCCAGAAGATTTTGATGTGGTGATTTCTTTATGTGGATGTGGGGTAAATTTACCTCCCGAATGGCTGACGCGGGAAGTTTTTCAAGACTGGCAGTTGGATGACCCAGCAGAGCATCCGGAAATTTTCCCCAGAGTGCGGGATCAAATCAGAGATCGGGTGATTCAACTCCTTGAGTCCTTAGCAACTAAACCGGCTTGAGATAAACCTGATGGAGGAACCCACGGTCTAACTGTGAAAACCTCCTGGAACAGTAAGGGTTGTCAGCACAGTTATTCAGGACCTGCCATGAGCACAAATTCTTCAAAAATTAATCCCAGGGCAGTTCAGGCGGGAGGACGACTGGGATTTTTTGAGCGATATCTCACCCTTTGGGTAATCCTGTGCATCATTGCTGGGATCATCCTCGGTCGGGTGTTTCCGGGCATTGCCGTGACGCTGGATGCCATGAGCATTTACCAGGTTTCAATCCCCATTGCCCTTTGCCTGTTTTTCATGATGTATCCGATCATGGTGAAAATTGACTTTGGGCAAGCTAAGAAAGCAGCCCAGACCCCCAAGCCAGTGGCCCTAACTCTGGTCGTGAACTGGTTAATTAAGCCGTTTACGATGGTGGCGTTTGCCCAGTTTTTCTTAGGCTGGTTATTTAGACCGCTGCTGGCGAACACTGAAATCATCAGAGGCGCAGAGGTAGCCCTAGCCGATTCCTACATCGCCGGGGCAATTCTGCTGGGGATTGCCCCTTGCACGGCAATGGTGCTGATGTGGGGCTATCTGTCCTTTAGTAATCAGGGCCACACGCTGGTGATGGTGGCAGTTAACTCCCTAGCGATGCTGTTTCTCTACGCCCCTTTGGGCCGCTGGCTATTGGCCGCAAATAACCTGAGCGTGCCCTGGGAAACCATTGTGCTCTCGGTGCTGGTTTATGTCGGCTTGCCGCTGCTAGCCGGGGCAGTGTCTCGAACCTGGATTCTGCGACGCCAGGGAAAAGCCTGGTTTGAAGGAGTATTTCTTAAATACCTCAGCCCGATTTCGGTGATCGCTCTACTCACAACGCTGGTGATGCTGTTTGCCTTCAAAGGCGACTTAATTGTGCGCAATCCCCTGCACATCTTGCTGATTGCGGTCCCTTTATTCATCCAGACCAATTTTATTTTCCTGATTACCTACGTGGCGGCCCAGAAACTAGGGCTATTTTACGAAGACGCTGCGCCAGCAGCATTGATTGGGGCGAGTAATCATTTTGAAGTCGCGATCGCAACTGCCGTTACCCTCTTTGGCCTTAATTCTGGTGCTGCCCTGGCTACGGTTGTAGGGGTGCTGATCGAAGTTCCCCTGATGCTGATGCTGGTGAAATTTTGTCAGCGGACTGCCTTTTGGTTTCCCCGCGAACCTGAGAAAGCGACGCTACCTGATCCCCGCTGCTTGAAGGTAACTCCCTAATCGCTGTTATACATGTACAGTCCCAACTTTGAGGCTAGCGGCCTTGATGAGTGAATTATTGAACTTCTCAAATTTGAACTAAAGATGAGTTTTGATCATCCTCCTCGGATTTTATTTCTCTACGGCTCTTTGCGCGATCGCTCCTACAGCCGCCTACTAGCAGAAGAAGCAGCTCGGATCATCGAAGGCTTTGGCGCAGAAGTCAAATTCTTTCATCCCCGAGGACTGCCCCTACACGGTGCAGAATCCGACACCCATCCCAAAGTGCAAGAGCTGCGGGAGCTAGCCCTGTGGTCTGAAGGCCAGGTGTGGTCTACCCCTGAGCTCCACGGCAATTTTTCGGGGCTAATGAAAACCCAGATCGACTGGATTCCGCTCACTATGGGAGCAGTTCGGCCAACCCAGGGCAGAACTCTGGCGGTGATGCAGGTCTCTGGAGGGTCGCAGTCTTTTAATGCCGTTAATACCCTACGAATTTTGGGGCGATGGATGCGGATGTTTACGATTCCCAACCAGTCATCAGTGGCGAAAGCTTATCAGGAGTTTAATCAAGACGGCACCATGAAAGAGTCGGCCTATCGCGATCGCGTCGTAGACGTGATGGAAGAACTCTACCGCTTTACCTTACTCCTCCGAGAAAGGGTGGATGAGCTGACGGATCGCTACAGTGAGCGCAAAACTGCCGCAAAGCATCTCGAAGAGACCGCTAAACAAGCATTGAAGTGAGGGGTCTGTCTTTGCCAGGAACCTTAATTTGTCATCTCTAGCTTTGTGCACCAGTTTTCGGATTAGCAAATTTAGCGGCGGTCATCTGTGATCTCACTGGCGATCATCTCCGCTTGCTTTAGCACCGTTTCCGTAGCTAGCAGCTGCATATCTGGGGGGTAGCCATAGAAGCGCAGGAGACGCTTGACAATTACTTTCAGCTTGGCGCGCACATTTTCCTTAATTGCCCAGTCGATGGTGGCATTCTCACGGATTTTCTGGGTTAGCACGACGGCCAGCTCACGCAGCTTATCCTGCTGCATCAGCTCGCGAGCGCTGTTATTGCTGGCTACAGCAGTATAAAAGGCATACTCATATTCTGAGAGGCCCATCGCCTGAGCTTCTGCATCGGAGGCGGCAATCTCCTTGCTAATTTGAATCAGCTCATCCATTACTTCGGCGGCGGTGAGGATTTTGTTTTGGTAGCGCTTGAGGGCATTCTCTAGCATTTCCAGCAAAGTTTTGCTCTGCACCAGATTCTTCTTGGCACGGGCTTTCAGCTCGTCGTTGAGCAGCTTTTTCATCACCTCTAGGGCAATATTTTTATGTTCGTAACCCTTTAGCTCGGCGAGAAAATCATCAGAGAGAATAGAAATGTCTGGTTTCTTAATGCCTGCGGCATCGAAGACATCAATTACCTGCTCGGAGACGAGCGCCTGGTCAATCACCTGACGGAGAGTGGTTTCCAGTTCTTCATTGCTGCGGCCATCGCCTGGATCAAATTTGGTCAGCCGCGCTTTTACCGCTTGGAAAAAGCCCACTTCATCTTTGGCATCTAGGGCCTGCTCATGGGGAATGGCGATCGCAAACGCCTGAGATAGCGCCGTCACCTGATTGAGATAGCGCTTCTTGCCCTCCTCTAAGCCTAAGATATGCTCTTCTGCGGCCAAAATCAGCGACAGCTTTTGAGCGGTATCGGCCTCGAAGTAGTCCTCATAGGCAAAGCTGTGATACAGAGCAGAGACGACTTCCAGCTTTTCTAGCATCAGCGCGACGGCCTGCTCTTGGGCCAGGGTCGGGTCGCCTTTGCCGCCGGCATCGGAGTAGAAAGACAGGGCCTCTTTTAAGTCGGCGGCAATGCCCAGGTAGTCCACCACCAGGCCGCCGGGTTTATCTTTATAAACCCGATTGACGCGGGCGATCGCCTGCATCAAATTATGACCTTTCATCGGCTTATCAATATAAAGGGTGTGCAGACTGGGCGCATCAAACCCGGTTAGCCACATGTCGCGCACAATCACCATCTGCAGCGGGTCATCATCATCTTTCATCCGCTCGGCCAAAGCTTTGCGCTGCTGCTTTGAGGTATGGTGCTTTGCCATCTGCGGGCCATCGCTAGAGGAGGCCGTCATCACCACTTTGATTGCCCCTTGGGCCAGATCATCGTTGTGCCAATCGGGTCGAAGCTGAATAATCGCCTCGTACAGTTCGGCGGCGATGCGCCGGGACAGGCAGACGATCATTCCTTTACCGGCAAAGACGGCCTGCCTCGCCTCGAAGTGGTTAACTATATCTTGGGCGATGGTATGAAGCCGCTGGGGGTTACCAATCAGCGCTTCTACCTTGGTGCGATTGGCTTTGGCTTTTTGGGCTTCAGCTAGGTCGCCTTGGGATAATTCTGTGTCTAGCTCAGCGATTAGCTGTTTGCCTTCGTCGCTGAGGCTGACCTTGGCCAGGCGGCTCTCGTAAAAGATTCGCACCGTGGCGCCGTCTTCTACGGCCTGGGCAATGTCGTAGATGTCTACATAGTTGCCAAACACGGCGGGAGTGTTGACGTCGGTTTTCTCAATCGGGGTGCCGGTGAAGCCGAGGTAGGTGGCGTTGGGCAGGGCGTCACGGAGGTATTTGGCGAAGCCGTACACCACTTTCTGACCAATCACGTCGCCGCGGCTGTCTTTTTCGTCAATGGTTTTAGCGCTAAAGCCGTACTGGGTACGGTGGGCTTCATCGGCAATCACAACAATATTGCGGCGAGCCGAGAGCTGCTCGTAAACGTTGCCTGCTTCCGGCTGAAATTTCTGAATGGTGGAGAAGACAACGCCCCCGGAGGCAACTTTTAGCAAATCTTTGAGCTGGTCGCGGTCTTCAGCTTGCACGGGTTCCTGGCGCAATAGCTGTCTGGAGGCAGCGAAGGTATCAAACAGCTGATCATCTAGGTCGTTGCGGTCGGTGATCACCAGTACAGTGGGGTTGTGGAGAGCCAGGACGATCTTGCCGGTGTAGAACACCATCGATAGGGACTTGCCGGAGCCCTGGGTATGCCAGACGACACCGGCCTTGCGATCGCCTTTGGGCTGCTGGGCCACGTCACGCAGTCCGTAGCTGGCTGGGCTTTCGCTGGCTTTAAAGGAAGCCCCCATGTCCGCTGCGCGCAAAGTGGATTCGATGGCGGCGTAGTACTGGTGGTAGGCAGCCAGCTTTTTTACAGTATTAATGCTGATGATGCCGGTTGCAGGGTCTTCTTTTTTGCTCTTTTCAAAGACGATGAAGTGGCGCACCAGATCCAGCAGCGTCGCTTTGTTCAACATGCCTGCGATCAGCGTTTCCAGCTGGCTGACCAGGGGCGAGGCTTGGGTTTTGCCGTCGGCGGTTTTCCAGGCCATGAAGCGGCTAAATCCGGCAGAGAGAGCACCAGCTCTGGCTTCCAGGCCATCAGAAATAATCGAGAAGGCGTTGGGAGTAAAGAGGCTGGGAACGGTGGCTTTGTAGGTTTCGAGCTGTTGATAGGCAGCTTTGAGAGTGGCGGTTTCGTCGGTGGCGTTTTTTAGCTCGATCACAACCAGGGGTAGGCCATTGATAAATAGCACCAGATCGGGGCGCTTTTGCTGGTTGTTTTCAATGACGGTGAACTGATTGGCAACCACAAAGTCGTTATTCTCAGGGTTGGCAAAGTCGATCAGCCAAACCAGGTCGCCACGATCGCTGCCGTCTTGCTGGTAGGTGACGTTGACGCCTTCGGTGAGCAGGCGGTGAAAGATTTCGTTATTGGCGAGCAGATCAGGAGATTGGATGCGCTGAATGTCTTTAAGAGCAACTTGCAGCACGTCTGGAGAAAGGCCGGGGTTGATGCGGTCCAGGGCTTGCTCTAGCCGAGCAGTGAGGATGACATCTTCGTAGCGGCTACGTTCCGGGGTGGGGCTGTCTGGGGCAAATGCGTGCAGGTGGGCGTAGCCCTGGCGCTGGAGTCTTTCGATGGCGAGGGTTTCGATGGCGGATTCGTTGAGCCGGTTAGTCATCGGGGGTAGGGTGGGAGTAGCTGTAAATGACGGGGCGAGGGCTCAATCTGTGGCCTGCTCGCGGGTTTGCGTCGTCATGCTGATCTTACGCAACGGCGTATGAAGTACAGGACAATACTTGTTTAGATTACCCAGATGAAAATATTGATTGAAACAAGTTGGGTTAGTGGCTAGTAGCAGCGCTAAGTGGCGAGTTCTCTCCGATTTAATTTACGAACTCATTTCTTCTAACGCTAACCAATCTATAACGTTTAGAAACCGGCTTGCTATAGATTTCAATTGCTTATCGTCAGTCCAGAACTCGCGACAGCCTGCGTGGATAGCTGCCGATAGGTGGAGTGCGTCAGGCGTTTTCAACTGACTTTCGGCACGTAATTGGGTGGCTCGATCAAATACAGCGCGGTCCAACGGGATGATTTCGCAGGCGGCAAAGAATCGATCGAAATTTTGCAAGCTACCTTGGTTACTGTTCCGAATAGCGAGTAGTCGTGTTTCCAACCGGGCTAGTTCGCTGCTGTAAATGGCGTGTTTGGGTAGCTGCTGTTTGAGTAGCTGTCGCTGAATTGCATCGCCGTCTATTAAACTGATAATTAGGCAGCTATCTAGATAGACTTTTGCCATGCTCAAGCGTCCCAGGCTTGGCGCTCTTGAACGAGATAGGTTTGTATTTCTGCTCGGCTGAGTCCGCCTGTGGGGTTGTCGGGCAGGCTAGCCAAAAAGTCTGACATCAGAGTGTCTTGGGTCGTTTCGTCTGCGGCTATTTCATAGGTGATGGCGACTTTGGCTTTGCCGGGTGGGATGTTGTCGGGGAGCTGAAGGATGAGCTGATGGCTAACTGAAATTTCAGTTTCGGTTTCGTAGTGGGCTTGCATAGTGGTTCCTCCTTAGTCTGATTTTACGCGCACTTCACCACTCATGAGTTTGGGTAGCAAGATGTCGCGGAGTTTCTCCAGAGTGCAGATTTGCGAAGCATTTATTTTTAATTTCTCAAAAATGCTCATACAACGTTCGTTAAAGCTTTTGACTTTATTTTGAGGTACCAGCTTTATTTCTTCAGAGAGTGCTATATCTCTGTTTAGGCCTGGAACTGCTGAATCTGAGTTTTCAAAGCTTAACTTTTTGAGTAAAAAATATTCATAAAATAACCCATAAGAAGCTGCTTTGGGCCTTATATAGTATGTCGTATCTATTGGAAAAAAGCTTTCAAAAAGGTAAATAACTTTTCCTAGCGTTCCTTTTCTTCCAATGACTATTCCTGGCCCGTGTACTAAACACTCTGAGTGATAGCCGACTATTCCACTTGAACCTACTACTGGGTAGCCAAAGCCTGTTCTAGTGTCCTGCTTTAGAGCTTTTCCATAGGCAAGCTCCAAAACATCCCCTAAAGTTCCGTCCTCCCAATCGTCATCCGCTTCCTCAATAAACCATTGGCGGAATAGGGTTTCTGCGATCGCTTCTAGGGTTTTGTTCTGGCGGTGCAGCAGGTCGATTCTGTCGTCTAGGCTACTGAGGATGGATGCGATCGCCTTTTGCACGGGTAGGGGGGGGATAGTGATAGCTATTCTCCTCTGATCGGCTAAGCTGACATAATCTGCCATGTCAGTCTGACCTTTTAGCCCTTCTACTTGTTCAAAAAACTCCCTGCTGTGCATCCAGTAATAAATGAAATGTGGAGCAAGTGCGGCATGGTTTAAGCTACGCCAATAGCAGAGTTGCGGAGAAAAAACAAACTGAGGTGTTCTTTCACTCACAAATCCGAATCTACCAACTGTCCCTTTAGATGTAAAAACCGTATCCCCAATTGTGCTAACCTTATCACCAACAATTTTCAGGTAATCTAAGGGCAAATAATCTGCCCCAGAAAACTTAAACCCATTATTCACATTCCCTGCACGAGCAAATGGAAGTCCTTCGGTTGACAATTCACTATTTTTTGCACGGTACCCATCACCAATTTTAAGCAATCCTTCCGCAATTAGTCTGTCAGTACTTGTTTTCTTCCAATCACTTGCCTCTTCTTCTCCTTCAACCTTCGGATAAATCAACACTCCCTTCCGATCAATATGCTTTCTCAACGCTTCATTCGTAATCGTTGGGTAAGCCACAAAATCAAAAAAGAATGGCAAATCCGTATCTTCCTCAATATCAAACTTGAGCCTAGCCGCTAGAGCAGCTGTGACATCGTTCCCCTTGAGAGCAATATCCACATCCGACGCTTCCTTAAAAGTATCGATCGCCCGCGAGCCAAATAAAATCGCCTCTTCTACCTCAGCATAGGCCGCGATAAACTGAGTGATTTCCTGCAGCTGCTGCTCAGAAAGGCCGTACCTCATAGCTTGCTTCTTAAATCAAAATAAAACGAACGAACTAAGGGATAAAAAACGTCACTAATGAATAAAATGGTTTCGTGTAAAATAGCTGAATTGTAAACATGGCTGGTCATATTGCGTTTGGCAATCGCCTCCATCCACCTTTCTGCATCCGTAATCAATTCCGCCTGAAAAGCGACTCGCACTGTCTGCTTACTATTGCCGAGACCGTCGTACCCCTCATTTTCTAGATAATCCTTCATGGTTTTCCACGCAACTTCAAACGTAAATTCAAACGCCTGAACCAGCGCAATCTGAACGATTTCATCATCGGGAGTTGCCTGGTATCGCTCAAACACCCTGGAAAACGTCTCGTAGGCATTCTCAAAATTTTGGAATCGCTGCTTCCAGCGCAAATCATTGTTCATCTTTCAGCTTCCGATGCTCTACCAATCGCTCTAGTCTAGCCTCCAGCACTTTCCACATCTGGCCGATAAAACTCCATATCCATAAAATCGCCCTTTTCCCATATCCTTAACTCCGCCAACCCTTGCACCAAACAAGCCGCTGAATCCCACTCCCTACTGCTCGATATACCCCAACTCTTTAAACACCCGCGCGATCTCTTCCAACTTGTTGACCTTCAGGGCAGATCAGCTTCGCCTGTGGGAAATAGGTCTTATAGCGCTTAGTATCTCTAGTGACCAGCGCAAAATCTGATATCAATACATGTGCGCCAATAAAGAAGTCTGGCAGTGGCGATCGCTTGGCACCTTTGTTTTTTCGATACTTAAGAAAAACTTTGCCTGCTAAAAATAGAGCCTCGCGCGGGATTTCGATCACCTTGATATTCATTTGCGCGATCGCGTTTTCCATTGCCTCTATCTGGTCAAAGCCCACTGACACCTCAGCATAGACAATCGAATTGATATACAAAGAATTTGTCTGGCTGTAGCGCTCCAGCATATCTTCCGACCAATCAGCCCAGTGCAGATCAGCCGTAAATAAATCTAGCAACACGCAGGAATCAATCAAAACACCGTTCGTCATGACTCTCTGGTCAGGCTCATGATTTCATCGGTAGACAGTTGAGTCGTAGCAATGCCTCTGAGCTTTCTAAACTTACCTGTAGGCTTTACTTCACTGGCCTTAACGATGTAGAACCTGCCCTTCTCTTCCACAAATTCAATTTCAGTTTCAGGCATTATCCCCAAAACTTCCCTGACTTTTCGAGGAATTGTTACCTGCCCTTTAGTCGTCACCCGCATAGCGCATCACCTTCAAAGACTAATGTAATACCATATTAGTATTACTCCAATGTTTGTGGTAGCTTCACTCGCGCTAAGTTCTGCGCGATCGCCTGATTTAGCACCGCCTCTTCCTCTAGCTGCGCCTCAAACTCTGCCTTCAGGGCTGTAAACCGCTCTACAAAATCAAAATCATCTTCCTCGACCGCTAGCCCCACATAGCGCCCCGGCGTCAGCACATAGTCCAGCTCCGTTACCCGCTCCAGCGGCACCGAGGCACAGAACCCCTTCTCATCCTCATAGCCCGCTTCCCCTGTGCGCCAGGCATGGTAAGTCTGGGCAATCTGTTGGATATCTTCTGACGACAGCTCACGGGTGCGGCGGTTGATCAAGTGCCCCAAATTGCGCCCATCAATAAATAGAATCTCGCCCTTACGCGGATGGCCATTATTCCGTGCCCGATTCATAAACCATAGCGCCGCTGGAATCTGCGTATTCAAAAACAGCTTCGCAGGCAGATTCACAATGCAGTCAATCAGATTCCCCTGCTCAATCAACGCCCGGCGAATATCGCCCTCACCACTGGTTTTACTGGTTAGGGCTCCCTTGGCCAGCACCACCCCCGCTCTTCCTTCCAGAGCCAGATGATAGATAAAGTGCTGTAGCCAAGCGAAGTTCGCATTCCCCGCTGGCGGCACCCCATATTGCCAGCGACCATCACTCCGCATCAACTCACCGCTCCAGTCGCTGACATTAAACGGCGGATTCGCAATGATAAAATCTGCCTTCAAATCCTTGTGAGCATCGTTGAGAAACGACCCTTCGTTATTCCATTTCACCTGCGAACTGTCGATGCCGCGAATCGCCATATTCATCTTCGCCAGCCGCCAGGTGGTTTGATTGCTCTCCTGCCCGTAGATCGAAATATCGTTAACCCGGCCCTGGTGCTCTGCAACAAACTTCTCTGACTGCACAAACATCCCACCCGAACCGCAACAGGGGTCAAACACTCGCCCTTTGTAGGGCTCCAGCATCGCTACCAGCAGCTCCACAATGCTACGCGGCGTATAGAACTGCCCACCCTGCTTGCCTTCAGCCAGGGCAAACTCACCTAGAAAATACTCAAATACATGGCCTAGCACATCCGCGCTGCGGGCCTTAGCATCGCCCAGGGCAATATTGCTCACCAGGTCAATCAGACTGCCCAGGCTGGTAGGGTCGAGGTTTTGCCGCGCAAACACCTTAGGCAATACCCCCTTAAGAGAAGGGTTTTCAGCTTCGATCGCATCCATCGCTGCATCGACAAAAGTTCCAATATCAGGCTGTTTAGCCTTAGCCTGCAAAAAAGCCCAGCGGGCTTCCGGCGGCACAAAGAAGGTGTTTTCAGCTTTATATTCGTCCTTGTCCTCCGGGTCTGCCCCGGCATACTCACCTTCGCCAGCTTGCAACCTGGCGAACACTAACTCAAAGGCATCAGAGATGTATTTGAGGAAGATCAATCCCAGCACGACATGCTTATACTCAGCCGCATCTATGTTCTTGCGGAGGGTATCAGCCGCCTTCCAGAGCTGCTTTTCTAAGGGTTCTTCTTTGGCTTGCTTTGCTTTTTCAGTTTTGGCTGTAGCCATGTCGAGTCCTATGTATAGCAATGAAATGTGAGTACAGGTGTGGAGCAATCAGCGATGAAGTAGACTTCAGCTCCTAGGGCTTCGATTGCCGAAAGCGGACCGACAGCCACCGTGATCGTCTTACCAACTGCTGTTTGATTGACAATCCTCAACTCCCTTTAAATTAAATAAAAACTAAATGTTGGTAGCACCTGACGGGAGCAAAGTTAGTAGCTTCTACGTCAGTTAACCCATCACTCTAACCTCAGACGGGGCAAAACAAGCCATTTATGTGGGCAAATGTTATAAATGTCACTAAGTGATATTGATAACAATCAATTGCAGTCTGATTCTCTTTATAAGCACACAGGTCTAGTACAGCGGCAGTGAGGAACTTATAATGTCGATTAATATTAAACAGGCCATTGAAGTCGGTAAATATTTGGTTACCCAGCGCTTAAGAGGACGTAAGCACTTCCCGCTGGTTTTAATGCTAGAACCTTTATTTCGCTGTAACTTAGCCTGCACTGGCTGCGGCAAGATTCAGCATCCCAAGGAGATTCTCAAACAAAACCTGACCCCCGAAGAATGTTTTACTGCGGTTGAAGAATGTGGGGCGCCGATTGTCTCGATTCCGGGGGGCGAACCTCTGCTGCATCCCCAAATTGATCAAATTGTTAAAGGATTAGTGGCCCGGCGGAAATTTGTTTATCTTTGCTCCAATGCAATTCTTTTAGAGAAGAATCTAGATAAATTTCAACCTTCTCCCTATCTGACCTTTAGTATCCACTTGGATGGTCTGCGGGAACACCATGACAAATGTGTGAACCAGGAAGGCGTCTTTGATACTGCTGTTAAAGCCATCAAAGCAGCTAAGGCCCGCGGCTTTCGCGTCACCACCAACACGACGATTTTTGAGGGGGCTGCTCCTAAGCAAATGCAGGAATTTTTTGATTACGTCAGTTCCCTGGGGGTAGATGGGATGATGATCTCCCCCGGCTATAGTTATGAGTGGGCCCCCGATCAAGATCATTTCCTGCAGCGGGAGCAGACCCGGAGCCTGTTTCGGGAAATCTTGGCTCCCTATAAGGCTGGAAATAAGCAGTGGAACTTTAACCACAGTCCGCTGTTTTTAGACTTTCTCACCGGCGATAAAGATTACGAATGTACCCCCTGGGGCAGCCCTAGCTACAGTGTTTTAGGCTGGCAGAAACCTTGCTATCTCCTGAATGAAGGTCACTACAAGACCTTTAGGGAACTGATTGACAACACCGATTGGAGCCAGTACGGACGGGCTAGCGGCAATCCTAAGTGTGCTGATTGTATGGTTCACTGTGGCTATGAACCCACAGCGGCGATCGACTCAATGCAACCTGGGAACATTGCTCGTTCTGTCGGTAGCCTGTTAGGTTGAGCAATCTGCCGATAGGATGAAGAAGGGTTAACTTAGCAATCAACATCCTATGGCTCCTAACGTCGAAATCTATACCTGGTCCTCGTGTCCTTACTGCATTCGAGCCAAAGGACTATTGAACGATAAGGAAATTGAGTTTACTGAGTACCCCATTGATGGGGATGAGGCAGCTCGCTCAAAAATGGCCCAACGGGCCAATGGTGGGAGATCGCTGCCCCAAATTTTTATTGACAACCAGCACGTGGGTGGCTGCGACGACCTCTATCAGCTAGAGGCCCAGGGCCAGCTTGATCCACTCCTGCAATCGGCAAATTAGCGAGGAGTGCTGTGAAGGTTGCCTTTATTATTGACCCGATTGAGCGGCTTGATCCTGGCCATGATACCAGTGTGGCGATCATGGAAGCCGCCCAAGCCTTGGGCCATCAGGTTTGGATTACCTCCGTGGGCCAGCTCAGCATTGTGGCCGGTAAAGCCTGGGCGTCTTTGGCGCCCGTGGATCTGACCCCGGTGAAACTGTTGGAAAATCATTGGGTCTCAGAGCCGGACTGGTACAGTTTGGGAGCCTCTGAGCTGCGACCCTTAGAAGAGATGGATGCTGTCTTTATGCGTAAAGACCCACCGGTAACGGTGTCCTACCTTTATGCCACCTATATCCTGGACTATATAGATCCTGGTAAGACCCAGGTGATTAATGCCCCCAATGGGCTGCGGGCAGCTAACGAAAAGATGTATGCCTTGCAGTTTCGAGGAGCAATTCCTGAAACCATTGTCAGCCGAGACAAAGAGGTGATCCGCCACTTTATTAATGACCAAGGCTTTGCAGTCCTCAAGCCCTTGGGCGGCAAAGCCGGAGAAGGTATTTTATTTTTAGACCCGGAGGATCGCAACCTTAATTCCCTGATTGAAATAAGTACCGATCAGGGGCAAACCCCGGTCATGGTCCAGACCTATTTGGCAGCAGCCAAGGAGGGCGATAAGCGGATTATTCTTCTGGATGGAGAACCGATTGGGACGGTGAACCGGATTCCCACCGGTAGCGAATTCCGGGGCAACATGGCCGTGGGGGGGAGAGTTGCCCGCTGCGAAATCACAGAGCGAGAACGGCAAATCTGTC
>JBGTDP010000109.1:0-3173 GCA_041748255.1 Thermosynechococcaceae cyanobacterium
ATTGAAACATGGCATCCTCTGGACCGCTTCGGGGCACGGATTTAATTGATTGTGCCAGGGCAAATTTCACTAAAGGAATTGAAGTCACCGCCCAGCGGTGTGGCTACGGTCAAGATCTCGCTGCCTTTGAGCAAGCCTTAAGGCAGGCAGGGGATCATATTGGCGTCGAGATTCATCACTTTGAAGACCTAGCAGCCGATCAACAGTCCTCTGAAGTGCAGGGAGTTGAGGTTGGACCGGATACACCGACTCAGCTCTAAGTCGCTAGCGACCAAGAACATTGGCAACCTGAGGTCTTAAGGATTGGGACCAAGTAGCCAGATCTCCAAGGGCGCGATCGCGGTAGGCTCCGTAGCGCTCCTGTTTATTGCGAATACGCTGAGGCAGGTCGGGCACCACCCCAAAGTTAGGCGGCATCGGCTGAAAATGTTTCGGGGAAGCAGTGCTGATAAATTCAAACAAGGCTCCAGCCATGGTGGTTCCTGGCAGAACTAAGGGTTCTAGTCCCAAAACCAATCGGGCGGCATTGGTTCCAGCTAGCCAGCCCCCAGCACTGGCAGCGGTGTAGCCCTCGGTACCAATCAGTTGTCCGGCTGCGAGTAACGTGGAAAGCTGCTTAAATTGCAGTGTCGAATGCAGTAGTTGCGGCGCATTCAAAAACGTATTTCGGTGCATCACCCCCATGCGGACAAATTCAGCATTTTCTAAGCCTGGAATGAGTTGAAAGACTCGCTTTTGCTCGCCCCAGCGCAGATTGGTCTGAAAGCCCACCATATTCCAGAGCTTACCAGCTTTGTCTTCCTGACGAAGTTGGACCACGGCGTAGGGTCGTTTACTTTTATTGGCCGGATCGCGAAAGTCTCCTAAACGGGCGTCAAACAAGCCCACAGGTTTCAGGGGGCCGTAGCGGAGGGTATCCTCGCCCCGCCGGGCCATTTCTTCAATCGGCAAACAGCCCTCAAAGAACTTGGCGGTTTCTTGCTCAAACTCTTTCAACTCTGCCTGCTCCGCCTCACCCAGGGCCTGCCAGAATTGCAGATATTGCTCTCGATCCATGGGGCAGTTGAGGTAAGCTGCTTCGCCGCGATCGTAGCGGGAGGCTAAAAAGGCAATCTCCTGGTTGATTGACTCCCCAACCACAATTGGGCTAGCAGCATCAAAAAAGCTCAGATACTCCATACCAGTGAATCGGTGTAAGTCTTCGGTCAAGGCTGGGCTAGTCAACGGTCCGGTGGCCAAGACCACAACCCCCTCTGCGGGAATCTGAGTAATTTCTCCCCGGCGCAGCTCAATCAGGGGGTGACTGGCTAAAGTTTCAGTCAAGTCGTGGCTAAAAACCCCTCGATCCACTGCCAATGCGCCTCCGGCGGGCACGGCGTGCTGATCGGCTTTTTGGATCACAATTGACCCTAATTCGCGCAATTCAGTATGCAGTAATCCGGCTGCGCGATCGCTGGCCTTGGCCCCAAAGGAGTTACTGCAGACCAGTTCCGATAACTGCTCAGTATGGTGGGCAGGGCTGAGTCGCTGGGGACGCATTTCATGCAAAATCACCGGCACTCCTGCCTGGGCAATCTGCCAAGCCGCTTCCGTCCCGGCTAAACCACCGCCAATCACCTGGATGGGTTGTTGCGCTGCTGCCATTGCTGAATCAAACGCCTGATAACTTTGCCTTCAGCATATCGAGTCTAGGAGCGGTTAAGCTAGAGAAATCAGGAGCCAGGAACCCAAAATCTCTCCCAGCATGGGGTTGTGGAATGAGCTTACCCTTATATGAACGTGATTTTTATGCGTGGGCAATGGCCCAAAGTCAACTGTTAAGGCAGCAGCGCTTTGATGAACTGGATATGGAGTATCTCATTGACGAAATTGAGGATATGGGCAAGAGTGAGCGCCGGGTGATCGAAAGTCAACTGGAGCGCCTCTTACACCACCTGCTCAAATGGCAGTATCAACCCGAACACCGCAGCGGCAGCTGGTCTGGGTCAATTCGGGAAGCAAGAAAACAAATCCACAAACTGATTAAACGCAATCCTAGCCTGAGAGCCTATCCGCAAGAGGTATTAGCAGATGCCTACGAAATTGCCAGAATTCGAGCTTCTGCTGAAACTGGGTTGAGTGAGGGGCTATTTCCTGAGAATCCACCCTATTCGATTGCAGAAATTTTAGCAGAAACCTTCTTGCCCCAGTAATTGTGCCTGCTGGACCTTGTAAATTTGGGGTCCCTCCAAACCCTGGCTGCTCAAGTGCACTTCTGCCTATTTGAAGAAGCCGATAAGCTTTAAGTTCGATATTCTGCCTATAGATCGGGATGTCCCGAAAGACGCTATAGAGGAAACCCAAATGGCAGCGACGCCTGATAACAAAGCCGAAAAAGTTGATCAAACTGGATCAGACTTGCCCACAGATGTCACTGAGTCCTATGGCACAGGCGTAGAGCCTCAACCGGGATGGACTATAGGGGGACGAACCATGCAGGAGGACAACAACGAATACAATGCGGTTGATCCAACTCTTTCTGGAGGAGATGTTGATGCAGCTTGGGACCAAGCAGAAGTAGCCGGGGAAGAAACCGTCGGCGGCACTGCCCCCACCCCTGATCAAAACGTCGTTGATGATCTCGGAGAAGCAATGGGCACAGATATGCGCGATCGCCAGGACTTTTACGGCAGCGATCAGCTCAATGTTCGAGATGAAAATCGCTGGCAGCTTGATCCCAAGTCTTCTGAAGACTATCAACAGCGCCCCGATTAGTGACCTCAGACACAATTAGATTCAGTATTTTCCTGGATATTACAGCTTAAATTCCCCACCCCATAAAGCCCATGCTGGTTCATGTGATTGCTGATTATGGCCCTGGTGATCTGGCCTTTGCAGAAGTCGTACAGCGGCTCAAGGCCAATTTACCGGACGCAGAGCCGATGCTTACCCCGGTGCCAGCTTTCTTAACCTTGGCAGCCGGGTTTTGTGTGGCCCAGTTAGGTTTAAATCCGGCTCCAACCGGAACGTTGATTTATCACAACGTTGCTCCCCGAGCCGATGACGAACAGGCTCGCTCTAGCAATGCCGGAGAACGGTTGGCCTTTGCCCGGTTGGCCACTGGGGTGCAGGTGATTGGTGTCAATGCTGGTAATGCCTTTTCCTTTGTTCGAAATCTGGCAGTGGATTTACGC
>JBGTDP010000110.1:0-1525 GCA_041748255.1 Thermosynechococcaceae cyanobacterium
ACCCCCTGGCGTTGAAAATTGTTTCTACCACCATTCAAGAGCTGTTTAACTACAATATTGCTGAGTTTTTAGACCAGGGCATGGTCATTTTTGGGGGCCTGCGGCGTCTGCTTGATCAGCAGTTCGATCGCTTAACCGCAGTTGAGCAGCAGATTATGTTCTGGCTGGCAATCAATCGAGAGCCCGTTTCTTTAGGCACGCTGCGGGAGGATATGGTCGCTAAAATTCCGCCGGCACGATTGCTAGAAGCCTTAGAATCTCTTTTGTGGCGGTGCTTGGTTGAGGGGAATACCCAAGCTTTAGTCCAGCCCTCGGTGGTCATCGAGTACGTCAGCGATCGCTTTATTGACCAAATTTGCACTGAAATTGAAACCCAAAGCTTAAATTTGTTCTTGACCCACGCCCTGATCAAGGCCCAAGTCCCCGACTATCTGCGGGAGAGCCAAGAGCGGGTGATCCTTGACCCCATTGCCCAGCGGCTAATTAGCACCTATGGCTCAGTTAAAGCCGTTGCCGCTCAGTTGGGCCGACTGCTGCAAAAATTACAAGCTGATCACGCGGACAGTCCCGGCTATGGCGGCGGCAATTTAATTAATTTGTGCCGTCACCTGAAGTTAGATCTAACAGGCTATAACTTTTCTAATCTGGCAGTTTGGCAAGCCTATTTACAGGATGTCAATCTCCGGGGGGTAAATTTTTCCCACGCTGACCTGTCGCGATCGATGTTTACGGAAATTTTGGGAGGAATTTTAGCGATTACCTTCAGCCCCGATGGCAGCCTGTTGGCAACCGGCGATACCCATGGGGATATTCGCATCTGGCAGGTTGCCAATGGCAAGCTGTTGTTTACCAACAAAGGCCACCGAGGTTGGGTTTGGTCCGTGGCTTTTGATCCCCTGGGTCAGCGCCTAGCCAGTGGTAGCTTTGATTGCACCGTGAAGCTCTGGGATACGCAAACCGGAGCCTGCCTCCAAACCCTGGAAGGTCACACCAACTATGTTCAATCGGCCTGTTTCAGCCCCAGTGGTCAACTCCTGGCCAGCAATAGCTATGACCAAACTATTCGGATTTGGGATCTTGAATCTGGTCAGTGTCTGCGAACCATTTCAGGTGAAGACAACCGGGTCTGGTGCTGGCGGATTGCCTTTAGTCCTAATGGACAACTGCTGGCCAGCGGGATGCATGATCACAGGATTAAGCTCTGGAATGTTCAGACCGGGGAATGTGTTCAAACTCTAGAAGGACATGCCCATTGGGTGAGTTGTGTGGCGTTTGCCCCGGCTTCCCCTTCAGAGAGGGAGGTTCCCATGGCAGCCCTCCTGGCTAGCAGCAGCTATGACCGAACGATTAAGCTTTGGAATATCCAGACCGGGGAGTGTATTCAAACCCTAGAAGGACATACCGATGCCGTGCTATCCATCGCCTTTGGTCTGCTACCAAAGGAAGGTTCAGAGACTTTAGTTTTAGCCAGTAGCAGCATTGATCAAAGCGTCAAGCTCTGGGATGTCGCCACGGGTAAATGTCT
>JBGTDP010000111.1:0-4393 GCA_041748255.1 Thermosynechococcaceae cyanobacterium
CACCTCTGCCCAGACCCTGGTTCAGCAGTGCCTGGATCAGCTTTTATCTCTCGGATGTTCCTTAACAGCAGCGCGATCGCTGTTTGAAGCTGAAATCAATGCCCGCCGGCAAGCCGGAACCCAAATTCTGGTTACAGTCCCCCAACACGATCAAGGTGCAGGCGAGATCATTGTTCAAGAGCTGCAGCAAGCCCTTTCAATCCCCGTTCAGCTTGTCTTGCTGGAGCAATTAAAGGCAACTTTAGCTAATAGTTCTGCCACAGTGGTTACCGTGCGATACTTCCTGAGTCAGGCAGAGGCGATCGCCCTTCCTCAGTCAGTCCGGGTCATTCCCATTGACATCTACGACTACCGGCGGGAACTGCAATTGATTAAAGAACTGCCCACCGGCAGTTGCCTGGGAATGGTTAGTCTCAGTTCTGGAACCTTGGGGGAGGCCAAAATTATGGTTCATAGTTTGCGGGGGGAAGATTTATTTGTGCTCACAGCCCAGGCAACGGATCAGTACAAGCTTCATGCCTTGGTCCAAAATGCCCACCGGATTATCACTGACCCCCCCAGCTTTCCCCTGGTCAAGGCGGCTGTGGTTGCAGCTAGAGATTCGCTGATCCGGCAGCCGCAAATTATTTGTTGTGAGAGCTACATTGATCTGGGGTCAATTCAGTTGCTAAAACGAGAGTTGGGTTTAGAGTAAGGCAGTATTTTGGTTTAGGGGGATAGAAATATCTGAGATTGGCATCGGCTGGGTTTGCGTCCTTTAACTGAATCGATCTCGATACAGTATTAACAGCGTCTCAACAGAGGTTAAATCAAAGATGACCACTGAACTGCAACCTGGCTTAGGTATCAAAGCAGCCATTGAACAGCGGCGGGCAGCGCGAACCTTTGGGCCTGACCCGATTCCTCAGGCAACCCTAACAGAAATTCTCCGGTTGGGGCTGCGGGCCCCTTCTGGCTTTAACCTGCAGCCGCGACGGTTTATCTTGGTGCAAGATTCAGGCAATCAAGCCAAACTCAGAGCCTGTGCCTTTGATCAATCTCAAATAACAGATGCGCCAGTGGTCTTAATCTGTTGCGGCGATCGCCAGGTTCATGAACCAAAATATATTGAATCTATGATTGACTTAGGCAGCTCTACGGGGGCCATGACGGCTGAGTATGCAGACTACCTGCGCTCAAGTATTCCCGGTTTTTTTGCCAACAAACCCTCATTTACATCTATGGAAGCCTGGACCAATCGCCATGTGATGATTGCCGTTGCCCACGTGATGTTAGCAGCGAAAAGTTTCGGGGTTGATAGCTGCCCGATGGAAGGGTTTAACGCCTCCCAAGTCAAATCAGCCTTTAACATCCCAGAAACGATTGATGTTTGTTGCCTGCTGCCCTTGGGCTATGCCACCGACCCAATCAAGCCCTACGGCGGAAGATTTAGCTTGGAGCAGGTTTGCTATGGCGAAACCTTTGGGCAGACGTTTGAGTCCTAAACCCTTGTCTACCCAAAAACAATCTATTTTGATGCTTGGATTAGCGCAGCCATTGCCATTGAATTTTAATTCTTTTTATGTTTCCAGTCGATCCTGAACCCACCAGGGGCGGATTTCGCAGCCTGGTTAAAAATCGCCCCTTCATGAGGCTATGGACCGGTCAGATTCTGTCTCAGATTGCTGACAAAATTTTCTTTGTCCTATTGATTGCCCTGCTGGTCAATTATGAACCAATCCCAGCCCTGGCAAATTCGATGCGCTCCGCGGTGATGATTGCCAATACCCTCCCGGCGATTTTGTTTGGATCTGCTGCCGGGATTTTTGTTGATCGTTGGTCGAAAAAGCAGATTTTATGGAGTGGCAATTTTTTGCGGGGAGTGCTGGTGCTATCAATCCCGCTGCTGCCCAAGGCATTTTTAATCCTGCTGGTGATTGCGTTTCTAGAGTCAATCTTGACTCAGTTCTTTGCCCCAGCCGAGCAAGCGGCGATTCCGTTACTAGTTCGACCCATTAACTTAATGTCCGCCAATGCGCTGTTTACGACCACAATGCTGGGGTCGGTGGTGGTTGGGTTTGCGGTCGGAGAGCCACTCCTGAGCTTGGCTAGGGATATTTTAGGTCCCTTTGGGCAAGAACTGTTTGTCGGCAGCCTCTATCTTTTAGCGGCCTTGGTTCTCTATCTGCTGCCCTTGAAGGAGGTCAGCACCCGTGAAACACTCAATTCTCGCCCGCTGGAAGAATTGAAGCAGGGCTTGAGATATTTAGCTAAAAATCAGCTGATTAAGCATGCCATGATTCAGTTGACAGTTTTGTATGGGGTATTGGGTGCCCTGTCAATCCTGGCGATTGGCTTGGCCGAAGACATTGGCCTCAAGCCAACTCAGTTTGGGTTTTTACTGGCTGCAACAGGGGTCGGCTTGGCCTTAGGGGCCGGAATTCTAGGTCATTGGGAAGAATTTTTTCATAATCGCCCCCTGCCCCTGATTGGGTTTTCAGCAATGGCGGTGGTGTTGCTGCTGTTTACCTTTGTTGACCGTCTCTGGCTAGGATTGGTCCTGAGTATTCTTTTAGGGATGGGGGCCTCTTTGATTGGTGTCCCCATGCAAACCCTGATCCAGGCTCAGACTCCTTCCTCCATGCGTGGGAAGGTTTTTGGGGTTCAGAATAATCTACTCAATATTGCCCTGAGTTTACCCCTGGCGATCGCTGGGCTCTTGGCGGATGCAGTGGGTCTGCGGACGGTACTGGTGGGGATGAGTTTAACCGCTGGGCTGGCTGGTTTCTGGGCTTGGCGCAGTACCCGCAAGGCCCTAAAAGATGCAATTTAATGCCTGCTCAAGGGTGAGATAATTTATCACGCTGCTGGGGGTGAAAATGTTATGGTTTTAACAATTTCTAACTCGACAGCACCCTTGCTTAAGTTTTAAACTAGGATTCTATCAAGGTGTTGGTAATATTTTTGTCATTTTGAGAGGTTTGCCGTGCGTGCTACCGGTGCGTTTGCTCTAATTGATAGCTTAAGACGCCATGGCGTCCGGCACATTTTTGGCTATCCAGGTGGGGCAATTTTACCGATTTATGATGAAATGTATCGGGCGGAGGCCGCCGGTGGCATTCAGCATATTTTAGTTCGCCATGAGCAAGCAGCTGCCCACGCCGCCGATGGCTACGCCCGCGCTACTGGGCAGGTGGGGGTCTGCTTTGCCACCTCTGGTCCTGGGGCAACCAATTTGGTGACTGGAATTGCTACAGCTCAAATGGATTCGATCCCGATGGTGGTGGTAACGGGTCAGGTGACCCGGGGAGCAATTGGCACTGATGCCTTTCAAGAAACTGATATTTTTGGGCTGACCCTGCCGATTGTCAAGCACTCCTGGGTGGTGCGGGACCCCAAAGATATGGCTCGAATTGTGGCTGAGGCTTTTTTCATTGCCAGTACCGGCAGACCTGGACCGGTGTTAATTGATGTCCCTAAGGATGTGGGGATCGAAACCTTTGACTACGAGCCCGTGGCCCCTGGGGCCGTGAAGCTGCCGGGTTACCGACCTACCGTTAAAGGCAATCCTCGGCAAATTGCCCAGGCACTAAAACTAATTCGCGCTGCCGATCAACCGCTTTTATATGTCGGCGGCGGCACCATTGCCTCTGGTGCCCACGCTGAACTTAAGCAACTGGCGGAGTTATTCCAAATCCCAGTCACAACAACCTTGATGGGCAAAGGCGCCTTTGATGAGGCCAATCCCCTAGGCTTGGGAATGTTGGGGATGCACGGCACTGCCTACGCCAATTTTGCCGTCAGCGAGTGTGACCTGCTGATTGCCGTAGGAGCGCGATTTGATGATCGAGTGACCGGCAAGCTGGATGAGTTTGCCTCCCGAGCCAAAGTTATCCATATTGATATTGACCCGGCGGAGGTGGGCAAAAACCGGGCTCCAGAAGTCCCGATTGTCGGCAATGTTCGCGATGTTCTAGCAGAGATGCTGCGTCTGGCCCAGCAGGAGTCCCCCGCCGGGGGCCCCCAGCCAAAGCAAGCCTGGAGATCGCGGATTGATCGCTGGCGCCAAGATTATCCTTTGACCGTGCCCCATCCCCCCGATTCTCTGTCGCCCCAGGAAGTGATTGCCGAGCTGGCCCACCAGGCTCCTAAGGCTTTCTATACCACTGATGTCGGTCAGCACCAGATGTGGGCAGCCCAGTTTCTTAAAAATGGTCCCCGACGGTGGATTTCCAGCGCAGGCTTAGGAACCATGGGCTATGGCTTACCCGCCGCCATGGGGGCCAAAATGGCCCTGCCGGATCAGGAGGTTATTTGTATTAGTGGCGATGCCAGCTTTCAGATGAATTTGCAGGAGCTGGCAACCCTGGCTCAGTTTGGCATCAACGTCAAAACAGTGATTATTAACAACGGC
>JBGTDP010000112.1:0-7012 GCA_041748255.1 Thermosynechococcaceae cyanobacterium
AGGAGGACCGAGGCAACAATGCGAATAATATTCATCTCTATTAATCCTATTTGTAATCCGGCTTAACTTTAATTTTGCACGTTCTGACAGCAAAAGGATTCCTTCTAGAGTAAGAAAGTTAATCGCCCGATCAAGTCTGGGAGAAAATTAAACAGCTATATAGATGAAAGGCTGGGTCCCAGTGACTGGCTGATCGGCGAAATAAGTTGATCTGGGGATTGACCTGGTTTAATAAGTCAGAATGATCGATTGCAGTCTCAGCAAAAGCTTGAAAATCTTGCCAGATTTGAACTTGCGCCAATTGCTGAGCGAGGAATTGGCTTAAGTGCTGCCAGTTTGTCCAGGAGGTTCGCTGGTCAAGAAAGTCTTCAGCACCAGAATTTGGGGCCAGATTAATTCCCTGCTGAAACTGATAGCCGCTGTCATAGAACCGCAACAAACAATTTTTTTGAGGAAGATGCAGATCACAAATTTGAGCGTGATCTTGGGTTTTGGACTTGCGCTGGAGCTTCCCGCGGGCGTCTAGATCCACAACGTCTTCAAAAATGGGTAGTAACCCATTGACTTGCTGATGGACTTCAGTGTTGGCAAAGCTAAAAGACACGGTTTGGTTGGCTTGGGTTTCACAGACAACTGTGATTTGAGCTGCAGCAGACTCAATGTAACGAACCTGTAGGACTTGAATTTGCTCAGTTAAGGTCAGCGATCGCCAGAAGGCTGGAACTCCTGCTGCCTGCAACTGTTGCCCATACCCCTGAAGTTCCTCCACCGAGCCGGTACGGTAGAGCCGCCATCCTCGACTTGGGATTAGCATCCGGGCCGTATAAGGATCAATCTGCATGATCTGAGCAAACTGTTGGGCAACTTGAGCTTTAGCTGCCGGAGGTAGCGGCTCTAAGATCAGCACCCCCAGTTCTGTATTTTCCGGAACTTCTGTAGTGGTGGCGATCGCTTGTTGCTGCTGGGCTTGCCTAAGATCTTGAATGCGTTGAAGGCCCTGACGGGCGAGCTGAGTAATCTTAGGCCCGCAGTTGGTTTGCAAAAGCTGCCGATAATTGGCCTCTGCTGGGTCTAACTTATGGTCTACCTCCCACAGCCGTCCTTGATAAAAAGTTGCCCAAGGATCTTCAGGGGATAGGCTTTTGAGTAACCGAGCCACTTCCAGGTAATCATGGCGATCAAAGGCGGCTGCAAGGCGATCGGGCATCCTAAGGACCAGTTGATGCGACTGGGGCTGATTTTATCAAGTTGTGTTGATAGCGTTCCCTAGCGGCGAAGCTGGTTTGAGATGGAACCTGAATTTTAAGCCAGTTTCTTTGGCAACTCGAGATCGACTTCAGGAAAGTAGCGGCGGATGACTGCACAATCAAACTTTGCCAGGATAGACGTCGCGGGTTCTCGCTCCAGCAGGAACTCAAATGCTGCTTTGACAACCGCAGACGGCGGCCCCTGATTGGGCGACCACAGTTGGTAGTCTGACTGGCTCAAGGTGACATTGTATTCATGCTCAAAGCTGTTGTCAGTCAGCTTGACCTGGTAGGCCCAACTGTCCTCGTGCTTGGTTTCTGATTGGATGGTGATGGTTGCCATTGGTTGAGTGTCTATGCTCCTCAGCCGACTGAAATTCTAGGCTGAATGGCTGAGGCTAGGAAGCCAGTTTGCATTAAGCTGCGGCCTGAGGCTTAATTTTTAAGGGATTAGCCTGGAACCTCAGCTAATTGCCCCGGCGATCGCTTCTGCCATCTGCTGAGTGCCAACGGGTTCAGTCCCAGCAGGTGCCAGATCATAAGTTACCTGTTTTTTAGCAGCAATCACCGCTTCTACTGCTGCTTGCAGTTTTTGAGCCGCCTCCATTTCCCCCAGGTGTTGCAGCATTAAAACCCCGGAAAGAATTAGAGCTGTGGGATTTGCCTTGTTTTGGCCTGCGTACTTGGGGGCTGAGCCATGAATTGCTTCAAACACAGCATACTCTTTGCCAATATTGGCTCCTGGTGCGACTCCTAGGCCGCCAATCATCCCGGCACAGAGGTCCGAGAGAATATCACCATAAAGGTTTGGCATCACCAAAACATCGTAAAGTTCTGGTTTTTGCATCAACTGCATACACATGTTGTCCACAATCCGATCCTCAAACTCAATTTCAGGATGGCTTTGGGCAACTTCCCGCGCCACCTCCAGAAATAGGCCGTCGGTGTACTTCATAATGTTGGCTTTATGAACGGCGGTGACCTTGTGGCGGCCATTGGCTTTGGCATAGTCAAAGGCAAACTCGACAATTTGGCGGCTTCCCTGGACTGAGATTGGTTTGACTCCCACCGCAGAGTCCTGGCGAATGGGCTTTCCAGATAGTTGAGACAGAAAGTCCCGCGCTTTTGCTGCTTCTGTGCTGGTTTGCTCAAATTCAATCCCGGCGTATAGGTCTTCGGTATTCTCCCGAACAATGATCAGGTCAATGTTGTTGAAGGCACTTTTAACCCCGGTAATTGACTTGGCTGGACGCAGATTGGCATACAGATCCAGCCGCTTGCGAATTTCTACATTCACAGAGCGAAAGCCTTTGCCCACGGGGGTTGTAATTGGGCCTTTAATCGCTGTTTTAGTCTTACGGATAGACTCAAGAACGTGCTCCGGCAGGGGGGTGCCATGGGTCTCCATCACATTTGTTCCGGCATCGACCACCTGCCAGTCAATCGGGACTCCTGTGGCATCGACGGCGATTTGGGTTGCTTGAGCCACTTCTGGTCCGATGCCATCGCCACGAATTAAAGTTACCGGATAGCCCACAGATTTCTCCTTATGACGTAATGTTGCAAACAAGGGGGATACAGCTTGTGACCAAAGCTTTTTTTCTGACTGTCGGCTCTGTAAGTTGCCTTAAGATCAAGCCTTGGGCCAGAGGCAAATAGCACCCACAAGATAGGTAGATTACCAGATCTATCAGCCCGCTAATGGCTAAGTGAGCAACCAAATGACTTAAAAGTTCAAATCCTTTGACCGTTGTTGAGAAACAAACCTTAAAATTAAGGCATGCTTAACTTTGATATCTTGCTCCAGTTTTCCTTTGCCCATTGCGTTGCCATCTGTACCTTCCTAGTACCGGCAAATCTGCTGGCGACGGGACAAACGCTCCGCCTGATTGGGCTGCGCCGTGATCAAGTTCAGATCTGGCAAGCTGTTGGGATTGCCAGCATCTTGGCGCTGGTGATGTTGCTACACGTTTTCTCCTGGTTTCTAATTGGGGTGGTCATGGCGCCTACCTATATTCTCTTATGGTTGGGAGGCATGTGTCTGAGTGTGAATCTTTGGGCTTTGATTAATCCCACTAGCCTGGGGCAAGTTCTAGAGACTGCCTATAAGTCAGTTGCATCGTGGGTGACTAGCAATTAGTTGTAGTTTATTGTTAGCGCTCTTGTAAGCTGTAGCGCCATGGATGAATCACAGACTCCCCCAGAAAATCTTTTGACTGCCGAAACCACCCCAAATCATGACTTGGTTATGGAGCTTGAATCAAAGCTCAAAACTGGCTCTGCCGCCGCTCAGCTTCAGGCGATCGCAGATTTAGCCAGTAGTGAGGCAGGCCAGACCGTGTTGATGAACTATCTGCAATCCTCGTCGTCTTCCCCTAGCTTTGTAGTCGGCAAAGCCTATGAGTTGCTTTTAGGGGTTGAGAATCAGCAAGTCTCAGCCTTTTTGCAAACTCATTTCCCCCTAGGGGTAGTGCCTTTAAATTCAGAGAAACAAATCGACTATCAGCCTTTACAAAAACTTTTAGCCCAGCAGGACTTTCAGGCGGCTGATCAATTGACGCTGGAGAAATTATGTCAACTGGCCAGTCCAGCGGCAGTTCAGCGTCGGTGGCTGTACTTTACGGAAGTCGATCGCATCCCCCTCACGGACCTGCAAACGATTAATCAGTTGTGGCTGGCCCACTCAGAAGGAAAGTTTGGCTTCTCGGTTCAACGCCAAATTTGGCTGGGCGTGGGCAAAAACTGGGAGGCTTTCTGGCCCAAAATTGGCTGGAAATCTGGGAATCAGTGGACTCGCTACCCTCAGGAGTTTACCTGGAACCTCACCGCCCCTAAAGGTCATCTTCCCCTGTCCAATCAATTGCGCGGAATTCAGGTCATCAAGACCTTGCTGTCTCATCCAGCCTGGTCTAGCAGTAAGGGATAGATCAGTAGCCCTAGTTGAGACTTTTCACGGTAAAATTTAGGTTGAGATTAAATAATTTAATGTGAAGCAATGCCAACCCGTTACCGGGGCACGCCAGCCGAGGTCAGGGCTTTGGATGCCTATATTAAGCTCAGTCGGGCTGCAGATTCCCTCACCACTCGGATTCATCGCCATCTGGACGCCTCTAAATTGACGATCAGTCAGTTTGGGGTTTTAGAGGCAGTTTTTCATCTGGGGCCCTTGACCCAACGGGATTTAGCCCAGAAGCTGCTCAAAAGCGGGGGCAATATGACCCTGGTGATTGACAATCTTGAAAAGCGTGGCTTAGTGAGGCGCGATCGCCAGCAGCAAGACCGGCGATGTATCCTGATTCATTTAACGACAGAAGGCCAAGTCTTGATTGAGAAAACTTTTCCTGATCATGTGGCGGCGATCGTGGCTGAAATCAGTATCCTCTCAGATTCTGAGCAGGAAGAACTTAGCCGCCTGTGTCGGCGGCTAGGCAAGCAGGAATAGTAGAGAAATTAGTTTAATATTAAATAAATCAGATCTAAATAATTTAATGCTAAAATAAATTATAAATAGGAGATTTATATGGTCAACATTGTTGGTATTGGCGGTAGTTTACGCGCTGACTCCCACAGTCATCAGGCCCTTGAGCTTGCGGTCCAGCGGGTAGAGGCCCTAGGGGCTTCCGTAGAGATTCTTGATCTGCGGAAAATGGATCTCCCTTTTTGCAACCGAGACCAAGACTACTCAGACCACCCGGATGTGCAGAAACTCCAGGACACCGTTAAACAAGCAGATGGGTTGATTTTGGCTACCCCTGAGTACCACGGTGGCGTCAGTGGGGTGTTAAAGAATACCCTGGATTTAATGAGCTTTGAGCACCTAGCTGACAAAGTAACGGGGCTGATCAGTGTTCTAGGCGGTCAATCAAACAGCAATGCTCTCAATGACCTGCGGTTGATTATGCGCTGGGTTCATGCTTGGGTGATCCCGGAGCAAATTGCCATTGGGCAGGCCTGGCAAGCCTTTGGTCCTGACGGCAAGATTTTAGATGAAAAACTTGCTGAGCGGTTCGATCAATTCGCTCAAAGTCTGGTAGAAAACACCCGCAAGCTCAAGGGGGTTTCCTAGTTAACCCGCCATTAAACTAAACCAACCTGAGTTGTGGATGAGCTGAAACCCTCGCTCCATCGTTTCTAATCTCAGAGGTTAGTCAACGTATTTGGGAGATTTCAGGCAATTAGCGTTGCTTAAAACTCCTTAACCGGAACTGACGTTAAATCACGTTTTTTCAAAGATAGTCGAACACATCCCCAGGCGCAGACTTTCCCAGGGTGTGAAACTCTTCAATCGTTATATTTCTAATTGAGAATGCCAGGGGAAGCATTGCCTTCCTCGGCGCTGAATAATCAAGCACCTGGAACTAAGCTTTGACAATCAGGCGATCCACAGCCTTGAGGTAGCTGCGACACTGAGGACAGCGCTTGCCAACCGCTGGAACTGTCAAAGGATAGCCACACTTGGGACAGCCTCCCCGAGCCACAGACCATTGCAGCGCTGTGCCTATCAATGAGAGGCCAGCCCAGAGGGGCAGAATGCCCCACAGCCACGGGCGGGGAACCTGGGGCAGCACAATTAGAGAAATGCCCAAGATCAGGGTTAGCAAAGTGCCCCAGACCACGCCCCCAAAGATTCGCATGGCAGTGGTATAGGTTTGGGCTGCTGCCAATTCCTGATCGGTTTGGGAATGATTGCTCATCTCACGGGTCCAGTCACTTAGATCGTTGTCTTTCAATGTAGATCAACTAGCCCCTTAAACTTTTACAGCAGGCTCCGGCTTTGATTCCTCCGGCGTAGCTGAGGTGTAGTATTCATCGTTGGCATCTCTATTGACCTGCACTAAGGTATTTTCTCCAGTGATTAGACGCGCCCCGCGCTTACGGGTGAAGTAGTTCCATCCCCACTGCAGTAGCACTACCAGCTTGTTATCAAACTCGATCAGGTAGTAGATGTGGGCAAAGACCCAAACCAGCCAGGCCAGTAGACCAGAGAACTTAATGAAGCCCAAATCTGCTACGGCGGCATTCTGGCCAATCACGGCTAAGCTCCCCCGGTTAACGTAGGTAAAAGCAGGCAGCATCTTGTCTTGCAGGCGGTGGCGAATCAGCTTGGCAACGTACTGTCCTTCCTGCATGGCTACGGGGGCAACACCCGGTAGGGGGCGATCGCCCTGGTGAGAAAAGTTTGCCAGATCGCCAATCACAAAAATATTCGGATGTCCGGCAATACTCAGATCTGGCTCTACCATCACCCGGCTGACTTTGTCGAGTTCAACTCCAGTGCGCTGGGCCAGGATAGATCCCATCGCCGAGGCTTTGACCCCCGCTGCCCAGAGAACCGTTCGAGCCGGGATCTCCTGGGTTTGGTCCCCTTGGCGCATCGTGACGCCATCGGCATCAACTTGGGTGACAATGGTTCTGGTTTGAATCGTTACGCCCAATCGAGCTAGGGACTCCTGGGCCTTGGCAGATAGATCTGGGTCGTAGGGTGGCAAGACCCGATCCATGCCCTCAGCCAAGAAAATCCGGGTTTGGGTGGTGTCGATGCTGCGAAAATCCTGTTTCAAGGAGTGATAGGCAAGTTCGGCGATCGCTCCGGCCATTTCTACTCCCGTTGGGCCGCCGCCAACAATCACAAAGGTTAACCAGGCCTGCCGCTTTTGGGGGTCGGTTTCTTTCTCTGCGGCTTCAAAGGCAATAAAAATTCGACGGCGGATTTCTAGGGCGTCTTCAATGGTTTTCAGGCCGGGGGCACTGTCCTGCCAGTGAAC
>JBGTDP010000113.1:0-3216 GCA_041748255.1 Thermosynechococcaceae cyanobacterium
ATAGTCCTGGCAAAACTGGGACTGATTAAACTGCTGAACCACTCGCAATCGTTGCTGCACAGGCCCCCAAGCCTGCCATTCAATTTTCTGGAGTTGTGCCCCAGCGAGGGGATGGTTGGCATAGTTGGGGTCAATATTCCAGGCATCCCAGTACTGGCCGCTGTCTTGGAAAAATTGCAGTTGATTGCCTGAGCCCCTGAGAATTTCTCGATCGCTTTGCTGATCAAATACGCTGGCAAGTTCTCCGGTTTGAGGATTAACCACAATTCTTAAGAACTCGTTTTCCAAGATAAATTCTTCTGGACAAGGTTGCAGCTCCTGAGCTGGCTGGGGTGCCAGCCAAAAAACTTGATAGCCGACCCCCGGCACCTCGGAGGCCAAAAATAGCAGTTCTGGCCCAGTTGCAGACTGGTGAAACTGAGATGGAACGGGTTGGTGATTAAGATCATAGGCTTGCCAGATTTCTTCTGGTGCGGGTTGAGGTACTTGTAAGTGAACAACCTCTGATCGCTGCCAGTTGAGGGAGTTAAAGATAACCACCGGCTGCCAGGCGGGATCGGGTGGAGGCGGCAGAGCAATTTGAGCCGCGATCGCCTGCAAAGAATCTTTTAAGATCTGAGTGCCGGAGGCTACAACGGCCTGCCAATCCCGGTTGGCATCTGCAAATACCTCTGGAATTGAGGAACCGGGCAAAATGTCATGGAATTGATTAAACAGGATTTGCTTCCAAGCAACTTCTAGGGCCGCTTTAGGATAGATTGCCTTCGCGGTTAAGGAGGCAAAGGCCGCAAACAATTCCGCTTGGTACAACAGAATTTCGCAGCGACGATTGGCTCGTTTTTGTTCAGCATGGGTGGTGTAGCAACCGCGATGAAATTCCAGATATAGCTCATCCTCCCAGACAGGGGGGTTGGCAATCTTAGCTTCTAAGCTTTGCAGAAACTCTTGGGCAGAAGTAGGCTCCAGGCGCGGAAACAGCGATGATTGCTGCCAGCGCTGAGCCGTGGCCAGCATATCTCGGGTGGGGCCGCCCCCATGATCCCCGACCCCCGGCAGCCACATGGTTTCGGGGACGCCGGTTGCCGCTTCCCAGGTTTGGGCAAAAGTAGCCATTTTAACCGGATCAATGCCTTCGCCAATCGGGGGCAACATGGCACTAAAAATTTGTGTGCCATCGGGCGATCGCCACCAAAACACTTCCCAGGGGAACTCAGTCGAATCATTCCAGCGCAGTTTTTGGGTGACGAAATATTCCACCCCGCCCTGCTTGAGCATTTGGGGCAGTTGCCAGCAAAAGCCAAAACTATCCGGCAGCCAGGCAATGGGGCTGACGGCCCCAAATTTCTCTAAGGTGTAGCGCTGACCATAGAAGATTTGACGAACCAGGGCTTCGCCACTGATGAGGTTAAACTCCGGTTCTACCCACAGCCCCGCAGCGACTTCCCAGCGTCCTGCTGCCACCTGGGCTTGAATTGATTTAAATAAGTCCGGTCGCTGGGCCTCAATCCAGGCATAAAGCGCTGGGGTGGAATGGCAAAAAACCCAGTCTGGAAACTCCTGTTGCAGCCCTAGCACAGACTCAAAGGTGTTTTGGGCCACTTCCCAGGTTTCGCTCACTGGCCACAACCAGGCCAAGTCCAAATGGGCATGGCCGACATAAGAGATTTGCCGTTGCTGCAACCAGTTGCCCATCGGTTGTAAGGACTGACGCAGGCTTTGCAGGGATTTGTGAAATAGGCTTGGCTGGCCCAGGGTAGACCAGTCAATCAAGCTGGTTGCTGCGGCCAGATCCTCTAGGCTTTGGGGCTGAAATTTTTCTAGGTATCCCTGCAGCACAGCCAGCTCATCGGCCACAAACCCTGGATCTAAGCAACTGCGATCGCTAGGCTCAAAAATTAAGTGCGATCGCACCAGGGCACCGGCATCATGACCGGGACTGACCAGTCGCAGAGCCACAACTATTTCTGCATTGGGGGTGACTGCCTCACTCAGCAGCAGCCGGGTTGAGCAATCAAATAAATCTCCCGCCTGAACCCAGTGGCCATCAACAAAAATTTGGGCCTGATCAGCCCACCAGATCAGCACCAGTCGCAGCCCCAACCCTGCTAGGGGATAGCCTTGTAGATCCTGGGGCATAATAAATCGTTGCCCCAGCCACAGAACTTGCTGACCAGCAGGCCAAGCAATATGCCCACGATCATTTAAGGTTAGCGTTAAAGCTGACGGCCAAAGGGTTGGGTCCATCCCTTGCTCAATTGGCAGATCTTGAGGGCAGGATTGCCAGCTTGATTGCACCTCAACTTGAACCAGTTGCCGCAGGTTTGTAATTGACTTATGAATGATGTCCATCTTCAGCCGTACAATAAATTGCCAACTCAGCCAATTAAGATAGTGAAAAGCTCAGTCTTTGGTGTCACTATCTCCATGAAGTATAGAAGTTGATTGGCTGATCTGACTGGGAGCCTTTAGACCTGCGACTGATACCCAACCTGCGCTTAATCTTGGCAGCCTTACCCCCTTAAAGCCTATGTCTACCTCCGGTCCCTACCAAAGCCAGTTATTTAATTGGGTTTCTCGGCGATCGCACCGCTGGCAGGATCAGTCTCGTCAGGCCCTGCGACAGGTTAAGGTTGCCGCTCTTTGGGGCTCTCAGCTACTGCTCTACCCAATTTATCTGCTGCTGCAAATCACCCAGTCCGGGACTAAGCAACTGCAGCAGACTGTCCGGGACCAGCGGCAAATACCAGGGAGTAAGGTTGATTTAGAGGATGCAGCGCTAGTAGCTGTTGACACCCCGATTCAAACTGTGCTGCAAGCAATTCAGATTTGCTGGGATGAAGACCTACTTCTATCTGAGAGTCAAGCACCGGAAACCCCTGCTGAGGGTATAAATCTTGCTGGGGATCTCGCCAACCCTAGGAAATCTCCACTCAAAGCAACCTCTACACTGGCTGCAACCCAGCAGCTTCGAGGCATTGCCACGCAGCTAAACTCCCGCACCTTGGTTCTGGTCACCGCTACCAATCAGGTATTAGAGATTTTGACCCCCGAGCAACAGCAGGAGCTACAGCAGCGAATTGCTGAGGCCCTGACTCACGCTGTTACTCAACACCGCTCTATGTCCTGGTTAGGCTTGAGAGTTATTCCTCTCAAGTTTCGGCCCCTCCGACGCCGCTGGCAGCAACTCACGGCCTGGGTTCCCAGGGTGATGTCCAG
>JBGTDP010000114.1:0-5411 GCA_041748255.1 Thermosynechococcaceae cyanobacterium
GCGGCGGTCTTCTGGCGCTGGTCAATTCTCAGGGTGCCATAGCCAATTAAGCCATCCTCAGGTTGTATGCTCAGGCCAGGAATTTGATTGCCCAGAAGGAGAAACTGAGACAGATAGGGACCCATGCGATCGCCAGGGGTAATCCCCCGAAAGATCGTAGCGGGAGTGACATAACCCTCTTGCTTGGGGCCATGAAAATCAGAAAACTGAGATAGATCCGCCGCTGCTGCGGCAACCAGCGGATGACTGCCATAATCAGTAAAGTTAGCGTCCCGTAGCAAAGCCATCCAGTAAAGTTCTCCCATTTCACCGGCTGCTTCTGCTGAGTCAAGGCAAGGCGCAGGGGGAACAGTCGCTGCCCAAGCATCCGGCCCTTCTAGATCAAAGGCTAACCCTGCCTGGGGATTTGTTAATTTCCGGCCTTTGCCTAGGGGAATAGCTTCAAACTCCTGAGGCTGACCGCTGCCAAGGGCAGTAAGCAATTGCTTATAGGCAGAAACCTCTACTTCTCCTAGCTGGTTATGGGGTAGCCCCTTCGTAAAGTTACCGATGAAGTTTGGGAACCTCTGTTCATCACCATTATTTTTATGGATAACAGTCTGGCCCCGCTCAAAAGCAAGCTTTGCTGCATCTACGCGAATCTCCAAAGCTTGATTGCGGCGCTTTTCTAGAACGGCGGACTGGTTAGGATCACAGGAATCAAATCCTTGCCTTTGTTTAGATGTAGAAGGTTCTTCTGGTAAATTTGGGCGCGCTTGTGTCTGCATAATTGGATTCCTTTAAGTTACTAAAATGACTTTTCCTTCCAAGACATAGGCTGTTAATTCATCGATCACCCCCTAGACCCCCATAGAAACTAATCTGGAAAAGCAATGCTGCCTTGAGTGATGACCTTTGGCTTGTGACCAGCAACTCCTGTTCTCAAGGACCTAATGAATTAGTCTAGGCAAGGAACTAGATTCACTCAATGGAGAATCTTTTGTCCCAGGCAGCTATTTTTTTGATGCTTTAAAACTCTCAGGACTTTCTAATCTAATCTTCTGAAACTCTCAGGACTTTCTAATCTTTTCCTGAAGAGCGAGTGCAATCATGACAGTTCCGAGCTAGATCAAAGTTTGCTGACTGGCAACCGATTTGCCTTTTTAACCTTTGATCGAATATTTTCTTCTAGCTGCTCAAGTTGTTTTCTGCGCATAAATAAAACTGCCGTTGATACTGAAATTAAGACTGCAAAGGGGGTTAAATGGCTCCAGTGATTTGCCATCTTATCAAGCACATGCCAGGGCAATAAGAAAATAGCCAGATAAGTCAACCGATGCAGTTTTCTCCAATTCGTTTTTAGCAATTTAACTGTCTGATCATTGGATGTAATTGCTAGAAGCGTAAAAATCACTAATGAAGCTCCCCCCTGGAAGTAGTGAAGATAAGTTTGCGGATCTAAAAAATCTAACTGTCTTTGAAGGGCGAGTAGAACCCCATGGTTTAAGCCAAACCCAAAGGCGGCAACCCCTGTATAGCGACGGTACTTCAACAGCCAGTTGAGAACTTTATCTTTTTTTGCCTGGGGAAATACTTTTTTGAGAATGCTGGGTAACACTGTAACCACGTAAACCAGCAGCGATAGAAAGCCAAATATATTAGCTAAAAAAGGTGGATTTAGAGCTATGGCAATCAGTAAGGCAATTAAGTAACTTGATAAAACTAAGATCAAAAAAATAATCACCTGCCTACGAATTAGAGGGGTTTTTCGCATGAAAATATTCCTTATATGCTTAAAAACTTAAATCAAAAAGAATCTGCTTCTAGTTGATTGCTTGTTCAATCTAAGTTCAAAAAAGAATAACGGCAATGAACAATATTTTGAACTAGTTGAATGTTCTTTAGACTTCATGATTTAATTATTTTTGTCTCTAGGAATCGAAAAGCTTTGTGCCTCTGATCACATGCATGGAGGTTGGGTTTTTGTGATTGTTTACCAAGTTTCTAAATACTGAACAGAATTAGGCATGCCCAAATTTTCCAGACTTCAAACAAGGCTTTGGCCTGATGAACTAAGTGGTTTCGGCCCTAGCTGGCTATATAAGTCATTAAGTCCTGATAATTTGCGCTAGCGTAGAAGTATGGTGCTTTTAGCGAATTACTGTGACTTCAAGGTCCTCTCTGGTATCTATTAGTCTTGCGATCGCCTTGCTGGCTCCCTTAAGTGCTTGTTCTAGTAATTTAGGGACCGCTCTGCAACGGGTTTTCTCGGCTGACCCCAATGCCAACCGCTGGGGTCAAAGTGCCGCCGAGCTTCCGGCTGATTTCCCAGCAGAGCTGCGCTATCCCAATGCCACCTTGCAGCAGGTGAGCCCCAGAGATAATCAGTCCCCCGCCGATAACGCCCCAAGCAACAGCCCGATTCAACGTCAACTGGGCTGGATCACCCCTGATCCCCCCCAGCGGGTTCAGAGTTTCTATCAACAAGTTTTTCGTAAACCTGGCTGGTCAGGGGTCAACCAATCGACAGAAGCTGGCCAGACGGTTCTGACTGCCCGGCGGCAAGATCTACAAGTTCGGGTTTCAATTCCAAATCGCCCTGCTTCTATACCCTCACCCAATCCTCAACCAACGGGAAATTCCGGGACGCAGTTTAGCTTGAACTATCTTCGCAGAGCTACTACTGCTGAACAAAGCCCGCAAACTAATCCGCCGCAGCCAGGGGACGCTGATTTTGTCGGCCCCACTCCCCCCCCCACCCCTGAGGCTAGTTCTACTCAAGAATTTTCTGACCTAGATCAAGCTCCCCAGCAACTTCAGCCTTATCTAGAAGATCTAGCCAAGCTAGAGGTGTTGAATTCCCAGGCTTCAACTTTTAACCCTAACAAACCCGTTAGCCGCCGAGACTTTGCCCGCTGGCTGGTTGAAGCTAACAACCGGATCTACGCCGATCAACCGGGGCGGCAAATCCGGCTGAACTCAGGATCAGCCCAGCCTGTATTTCAGGATGTTTCCAGCAATGACCCAGGGTTTGCAGCAATTCAGGGACTGGCGGATGCGGGTTACATTCCCAGCCCAATCTCTGAGAGTTCTGTCTCTGGAACCTTTCGACCGGGTGCGCCCCTGAGCCGGGAAGATCTGCTGACCTGGAAGGTGCCGGTGGATATTCGTCGAGCCCTGCCCACAGCCTCAGTGGATGCGGTTAAACAATCCTGGGGGTTTAAGGATACCAACCGCATTGCGCCCAATGCCTTGCCAGCGGTGGCAGCTGACTATCAAAGTGGCGATCTTTCTAATATTCGTCGGATCTATGGCTCTACCCTGTTGCTGCAACCGAAGAAACCAGCCACCCGAGCCGAAGCAGCAGCGGCCCTCTGGTATATTGGCACTCAAGGGGACGGTCTCTCGGCCCGAGATGCCCTTAAGGGGCAAGCCGCCGCTGATTCCAACAACTAATGATTCCAGTAATGGTCTATCCTGACTACGATGCCCTGTTTGAGACCGTTGAAGCGTTGGTCCTGCAGCATTCTCCCAGTGGGGCCGAAACTGAAATTGATCATTGGTTGTTGGCTAAATTTGAAGCATTATCCGTTGAAGCCTGGCAAGACAGAGCCGGAAATATTATTGCCTGCATCCCCGGTCGCAACTCAGAAGAGGCGATCGCGATTACCGCCCACAAAGATGAAATTGGGGCGATCGTCAAAACAATTGGCCCCGAGGGGCGCTTAGAGGTGCGCAAGCTGGGCGGCGCCTATCCCTGGGTCTACGGCGAAGGAGTGGTGGATTTATTGGGAGATACCCATACCATCAGCGGGATCTTATCCTTTGGCTCCCGCCACGTTTCCCATGAATCTCCCCAAAAGGCCCAGCAGGAAGATCTAGTAGTCAGATGGGAAGATGCCTGGATTGAAACCTGCTGCACCCCGGAGGAGCTAGACACTGCTGGGATTCGACCTGGAACCCGGATGGTTGTAGGTAAGCACCGCAAGCGGCCCTTTCGGCTTAAGGACTACATTGCCAGCTATACCCTAGATAACAAAGCCTCTGTGGCCATCTTGTTAGCCCTGGCAGAAACCTTAAAGGCTCCGGCGGTGGATACCTACCTGGTTGCCTCCGCCAAGGAAGAAGTCTGGGCGGTGGGGGCGCTTTACTTTAGCCAGCAGCAATCTTTAGCGGCTTTAATTGCCTTGGAAATCTGCCCCTTAGCACCGGAGTATCCAATTCAAGCTGGAGCAGCACCGGTGCTGCTCTCCCAGGATGGCTATGGGATCTACGATGAAACCCTCAACAGTCAGCTGCGGCAAGTGGCCCAGCAACAGAAAATTCCGTTACAACTGGCGACCATTGCCGGGTTTGGCAGTGATGGCTCGATCGCTATGAAGTCAGGTCATGTCCCTCAAGCAGCCTGCCTGAGTTTTCCGACACAGAATACCCACGGGTATGAAATCACCCATCTGGGGGCGCTTGTTAACTGCATTCGCCTGCTCCAGGCCTATTGTGAAGCTGATTAATTGGCTTGCGACACTGGCGATGGCTCCCCTGGCTGGGGGCTAGCGACCTGCACCTGGTAGGTTAGCTTAGAAATCTGCCGAATCAGTTCCTGGGCCCGGTCATCGTTAAAGGGTCGCTTAACCATGGCCGCAGCCACATAGCGTTGACCATTGGGCAGATCAATTACCCCAACATCTCCAACCAAGGTGCCAATATCCCCGGTTTTATGGGCAATCGTTGCCCCGTCCCCTAAGCCTTGGGGTAACAGAGTATTAGTTTCGGTTTGGCGCATAATATCCAGCAGGCGATCGCGGCTGCGGGGGGTGACAAGTTCCCCTTGGCTGACGCGAGACATCAGCATTGCCAGCTCCTGGGGAGTGGTGGTATTTGTTCCCTCTAGATCCGGCAGCGGATTGTGAATCACCGACTTGGTCAGGCCCCAGGTCTTAAACCGTTGATTGAGCTGTGCGGCCCCTCCCAGGCGATCAATCAAAATATTTGTGGCGGTATTGTCACTGATCACGATCATCTTAGTCGCGGTCTCTAGGGCCGTGAATTTACTGTTGGGAGACAGGTACTGCATCTCTCCTGAGCCTGAGCCAATCAAGTCCGGTCGCATTGTCAACATTTCATCCAGACGAATCTTGCCGGCATCCACATCCTGAAAAAAAGCCACCAGGACTGGCACCTTAATCATGCTGGCAGCCGAAAACGTCGTCGCACCAGCCAGATTTAAATAGGCTCCTGTATCCAGGTTGAGAAAGAACATGCCAGGGGTTAATTCAGGTTGAGCCTTGGCTAGGGCTTGAACTTTCTGCTTCACCGCACCCATTTCCAGATCTGGTTTTAGCACTATCTCTAGGGGATTGGGTGTTGCTTGGGCAACGGGGGCAGGGGTTGCTGAGGCGGTTTGATCAGCTCTGTTGCCACCACTGATCTTG
>JBGTDP010000115.1:0-2666 GCA_041748255.1 Thermosynechococcaceae cyanobacterium
CGCAAGAAGATCTCATGGTCAGAGTAAAGCCACTTCTTGATAATCGGGAAAATATTCTCAGTATGGATACTGATTGTGCCCTGTTCCAGCATAGGAAAAATTCGTTAGATAAATTGCTTAGTCATTCCAGTTTATTATTGCCCTGGCAGATTGACATTTACCACCGCTGCGATCGCCAGATTGCCGCTAGTTCTGATTCGGGTTTCCCTACCCAGGAGCATTCAGAGCCTTCAGGTCACTTGAACCGCTAGAGCCAGGGACTGGCCTTCGTGAATCTCCCCTTGGCTGAGTCCAAACCTTGTCTAAAGAAGTGAATCTCAGTGCTTAACCTTCGTTGCTTAACCATGCGCCCTTTGGCCTCATACCCTCCTCAACATTACTGTTTCAATATTTCTTCTCTGTATTCCTCTCGGCTCAGCCTGAGCAGAACATCCACTTGATAGCGCTCAGGAGACAGCGCCACCTGAATCCCCTTCTTAGCAAAGGCTTGAGAAAATTGGCGCTGCCGCCTCAGCCGCTTCCTGACAACTTCGACTCTGTCGTCAGGATCCGCCTCAAGCTTTGCTTTAAACTTTTCATCATCCTTCAATTCTTTGATTATTGAATTCACAAATTTCTCTGAATGAGCTGAGGCAGCGGGGGTCAAGGAGTCCGGAGGCTGATCGTAAGGAAGAGACTCCAGATAACCCCCAAAGCTCAGGAAGGCCAGGTCATAGATCAGTTGACTACAATACTCTCCCTCAAAGTAACCTCCATGAACATCTATTCGCCTCAGGACGAGCCAGAGAAACATTTGCCAGTTGTAGGTTAAAAACCGTAGCAGTGAAGAGTTGGGTAAAGGAAGGCTAAGTAGCCGCTGCAGTTTCTTAGTTTTAGGAGTCTGATCTTGGCAGCACTGGGAGTTTGCTTTTTTATATTTGTAATCGCGATAGTCTGTGCAGTCAAAGTACGTAAACCGATCGGCAAGGGCAACGGCTCCTTGAGATTGCGAGGCTGTCTCCGTTAGCAACTTTCTACGATTGAGAATACTGAGTTCCAGGTAGCGACCAAGATCATGCTGCTTCTTATTGAGGGGATCAGCAAGTAAATTCTCTAGATTAACAATTCCAGTTTGAGCAGCATTCATTGCCCTAACCCCAAGATTTCCCAGTCGATAACCGCTAGCCCGAGTTTTGGCCGGATAGCTAAGGTAGTTAGCGACGGTTGAGGCAATTCGCAGGGCTAAGTCACCCTCATTGCTAAACAGGTAAGCCTCCTCAAATCGCCGCAGAGAAGATTTGAGAAAGTTTGCCCGCCCATCCCGAATCGTCTCTACTGGAATATCCGGGGCCACCAAAACAAGTCGGCCTAGGCTGAAAATGTTGCCGATCGCTGGTGAGGGAAGTTTTTCCTCACCATACAAGGTACCTACGGAGCTGGGATCAAAAACATCCGAGAGAATTCGAACGGCACTGGTGGTTACAAAGGCCCCCATACTGTGACAAACAAAGTTCAGTTTGACTTTGTGATCCTGGGTCTTCCCTCGCTCCAGCAGCGTTTTATCTAACTGACGTAGAAATTCAACCAAATCCGGAGTCCCAAAGTTGGAGGCTCGATAGGCATCCCGAAAATAAACTGAGATTCTGAGAAACATTAAAGCTGCAACCACCGCAACGCCACCAACGGCAATGATCAATAGAATCAAGCCCCAGGCAGATAGGGGTTTGAGCACCAGCAGGCTGATCAAGGCCAGCGTCATCCCTCCATATAGAGGCACCCATAAGGGAATTGGTAGGGCTGACAGGGCTTGTTTGATTTTGTCAAACGGTTCGTTAAGAAACTGTTCTGAGGGCCAGCGATATCCGACAAAAACAAACTTCCCGGAAATAGATTCACTCTCATTGGCACGGTCCCAGATTCTCCGATACCAGGCTTTGGTTGCTGCTTCACTGGTGTTGTAGCCATGAATTGCAATCACTAGCTCTGCGTTTTCTTGATTTAGTTGAGTTGCAATTTCCTCAATCGAGGCTAGCTGAAGCTGTTTGGAAGCATCCTTGACCGAATTTTCCGCCTTGGGGCAGTTCTTACCTGAATCTTCAGTATCTCTAGTCTCGAAGCAATTCTTGGAACCCTCTTCCACATTGTCAGGAGCCGTGGAGCAGATGAAATAGCCCGGCACTGGCACCTTGGGAGGTTTAGCGTTAGAAGAGAATTCTCTAATACAAAGGAAGTCAGGAGAACTAGAACCGTCATTCGAGTTTGGCATGGTTTCCTCGTCCCTAGAAGCAAGGCATCTAAACCTTAATCATAGAGATCCAGGCGTTGCCCCACATTAGAGAAAGTTTAGTTTCGATCGTCGTTTTTATCGATCAGGAACAAGTCAGAAGCTTCAAAAGACGAAATCAGGTTCGAGTCTGCTTCAATAAAAAAGGAGCTCAACCTCACAGGTTTCAAAAAGTTGCATGAAGGAAGTAAGTTCATGGATGTGATTCCAGCCATTGACCTGCTAGAGGGTGAGTGTGTGCGCTTGTACCAGGGTGACTACCAGCGATCGCAGGTTTTTGATCAAAACCCAGTGGCGGTGGCCCGACAGTGGGCCGAACAAGGGGCGACCCGGTTACACCTGGTGGATCTAGATGGAGCCAAAACAGGGCAGCCAGTAAACCTAGAGACCATTGCAGCGATTG
>JBGTDP010000116.1:0-16446 GCA_041748255.1 Thermosynechococcaceae cyanobacterium
ACGGGTGGAGTAGGGAGTCAAGCCTTCGTACTCTGGTACCGACATTTTGTAGGCAATATTGAGTTCTGGGCTGCTGTACTGGGCCTGAGCATCGTGAATCACTTCCTGCATCAGCGCCTCAGGATCAGCAGGGAGATCCGCCAGATCATAGCCATTCTGCTTTAGCCCCTCCATCACCTTGTAGATGGAGCCAAATACATCTAAATAAGCTGCCGTCCCCACGTTGCCTTTGTCCGGCGGGAAGCTAAAAACCGTGATTGCGATTTTCTTCTCCAGCTTGGGCTTGCGCCGCAGGGAGGCCCACTTCATGGCCCGCTGAGCCACGGTTTCTACCCGATCCTGGAGGGCGATCGCTTTGCCGGTGGTGCCATCCCGACCAGAGAGAATAATTGGCTCAATCGCCCCATCCAGCTCCGGCAGGGCAATTTGCAGGGCCACCTGAATCGGATGCAGGCCCAAGTCACTGTCTTCCCACTCCTGGGTGGTTTGGAACACCAGGGGCAGAGCAACCATGTAGGGTCGATTCAGGCGCTTAAGGGCTTCGATTGCCTTGGGGTGATCTTGACGGGCTGGACCGCCGACTAGGGCAAATCCCGTTAAGGAAACCACGGTGTCCACAATGGTTTGAGGGGTTTGGGAATTGGTGGCTTTTAACTCAGTACTTGACCCTGGCTCAGCAAAGAAGAAAGCTTCCACAGGCTTGGAAAAATCCAACCCCCCGGCAAACACCGGGATCACCCGAGCGCCCATAGACTCCATTTCCTGGACCACCGCCACGTAGTGGGCATCGTCCCCGGTCACCAAATGGGTGCGCTGCAGGACCAGGCCAATCGTTGGCGCCAAGGGGTCTTTGAGATCCGCTGTGATATCCTCCCGAGCATTAAACCAGTCAAAGTAAGACTGGACATCGGCAAACATCTGGGGGGCCAAGGGATGCCAGATGCCCATGTCCAGGTAGGTCACCGGGTCTTGGAAGCTAACCTGATTTTTAAGATTGGGAATGTACTTATCGGCCAGCATCAGCAGGAAATTTTCCAGGTTATCCTGAGAGCCCCCCAGCCAGTACTGAAAGCTGAGCATAAAGTTGCGGGCATCCTGGGCCTTGTCAATCGGCAGGTATTTAAGCACCTTGGGCAGGGTCTGCAGCAGCTTCAGCATTCCATCCTGGAAGGAACTGCCGGATTGCTCCTTGCGCTTGCGCATAAACTGAGCGATCGCACTTTGGGACTGACCGAGATTGGTCATCGAAAAGCTGCCCATTTTGTTCAGGCGCATCACCTGGGGCATGGAGGGAAACACCACCGCCACATCCAAGTGATCGCGGTGAGGTTCAACGGCAGCCACGACTTTATCGGCCAGATCCTCTAGAAAAATCAATGAACCAATAAACACATTGGCTTCAGCAATATCTTGCTCAAAGGCTTCGTAGTTAGTCGGGTCCCGCAGCTCTTCAATTAGATAGCCGCTAATTTCCACGGCCAGAGAAGGATTGTGCTGGTTAATGGATCGCACTGCTGCGGTGAGGGCGCTCTGATACTGGGGCTCTAGCACGACATAGACCACCTTCATTAGAGAGCGTCCCTGAAGCGTTTCGGGGGCAATGTGCCTGACGGTGGGCTTGACGTGGGTGAACATACGTTCAGACTCCTTGGGAACAGTTGTTGAACAGGATTGAATTGCTGCGATGGTTATGGGTCTAGGAGTTTGGGGTTGACACTCCTCTGGCTGCTGGCAAATCAGGAGGTAAGCAGGTTCCTTGAACCTCAAGGGACCACAGATTGCCGCAGTCAGCCATTAAAAAGGCACCTTATAAAGCTTTTGTATCAAAAAAAGCAGGCTCCAGGGGGGCTAAAGGCCACAACTGACACAAATTGATAGAAATTTCTGGGTGAATTTTAAGCTCCCGTGGCCTATTCCTGAGTTTGCGCTTCAAATTCCGTTGCAAAAAAGACAAAGCTGAAACATTCTCTCACAACCGCTCATCCTGGTACTAGGAGCACCAAAAATTACAAAAATCAAGTTCTTCCCGTCAGACCTGATCCCATAAGGATTAATAAGGATATGGATAAATGCCATTTAATAAGGATATGGATAAATGCCATATTAAGATTGGCTGGTCAACAGAGAAAAATCATGAACCCTTCCCCTGCCGCTAACACTGCACAGCAAAGTTCTCCGGTCGATTATAACAACGTAGGCTCTTTGCCAGAAATGTGGGCGATCGCCGCTGAGCGCTTCCGGGATGTTTTAGCCCTCAAGGATCCCCATTACAAACTGGCAGTGGAACTAACCTATGGCCAGCTGTACCAGCAAATTCAACAGTTTGCCTCCGGTCTCCAGCATTTTGGGATCCAGAGCAATCCAGAAGCCCCGCCGCGAGTGGCCCTGATTGCCGACAATAGCCACCGCTGGTTAATTGCCGATCAAGGCATCATGCTGGCGGGGGCCGTCGATGCCGTGCGTAGTCCCCAGGCCGATCGCCAAGAACTGCTTTATATCCTGGCCCATAGTGACAGTGTGGCCCTGGTGGCCGAAGATCAAGCCACGCTTAAAAACCTGCAACCCCAACTCCAGGATCTGCCCATTCAACTGGTGGTGCTGCTCTCGGATCAAGATCCATCTGATCAAGATCCAGAAGATACTGCCATTAAGGTGGTTAACTTTAGGCAAATTTTAGCAGCAGGAGCCCAGGCGCAAGCAGCGTTTAAGCCAGTTTTCCCCAGCCCGGAGAGTTTAGCCACCCTGATGTACACCTCTGGTACCTCCGGGCAGCCTAAGGGGGTGATGCTCAGTCACAATAACCTGATGTCTCAGGTCAGAGTCCTGCCTGAAGTTGTTCAACCCCAGCCGGGATCACCGGTTTTAAGTATTCTGCCCGTCTGGCACAGCTACGAGCGCTCTTTTGAAAACTTTATCTTTTCCCAGGGATGTACCCAGATTTATACCAACATCCGCCGGGTAAAACAGGATTTACAGACGTTTAAGCCCCACTACATGGTCGCCGTGCCTCGCCTGTGGGAATCTATCTACGATGGGGTCCAAAAGCAATTTCGCGAGCAACCTGAAAGTAAACAGCGATTAATCCGGTTCTTTTTGGATGCTAGCCGAAAATATATCCAGGCCCGGCGGGTGGTTGAGAAACTGGATCTGGATAATCTTGAGCCTTCACCCCTAGAGCAGGCTAAGGCCAGAGCCCAAATGATCGCCCTAGGACCCGTGCATCAACTGGGGGACAGGCTGGTTTACCGTCAGGTTCGAGAAGCAACGGGAGGAAAATTTGAGTTTATTGTCAGTGGGGGTGGCTCCCTGGCGGATTATTTAGAAGATTTTTTTGAAATTGTCGGGATTGAAATCTTGGGGGGCTACGGCTTAACCGAAACCACGCCAATTACCAATGTCCGCCGCCCCTGGCGGAACTTACGGGGAGCGGATGGACAACCCCTGCTGGAGACGCAAATCCGAGTGGTTGATCCCGAAACCCGGCAGCCCCTGCCAACGGGTAAGCAGGGATTAATCCTAATTCGGGGACCGCAGGTGATGATGGGCTACTCCAAAAACCCGGAAGCAACGGCCAAAGTCATTGACTTGGAAGGTTGGTTTGATAGCGGCGATCTGGGTTGGGTTACAGACCAGGATGATCTAGTAATCACCGGGCGGGCCAAGGATACCATTGTGCTCACCAATGGCGAGAATATTGAACCTCAACCGATTGAAAATGCCTGTGTTCGCAGTTCTTATATTGATCAAATTGTCCTGGTGGGGCAGGATCAGCGATCGCTGGGGGCACTGATTGTCCCTAACCTGGAAGCACTTCAAAAGTGGGCCTTGAGCCAGAATTACCACCTGGAACTTCCTGAGTCAGAAAAGCTTGGGCCGGAAACCCCCAAAAATTTGCAGACTCTGTCCCTGGAGAGCAAACCTATTCAAGATTTGTTCCGCCAAGAATTAACCCGGGAAGTCAAAAATCGCCCTGGCTACCGCCCCGATGATCGAATTGGCCCCTTCAGCCTGCTATTAGAACCCTTCTCAATTGAAAATGGGTTAATGACCCAAAAATTATCGATTCGCCGTCCTGTCGTGATCGAACGCTACCACGATATGATTAACGGGATGTTTGACTGAATTTAATACTGGCCGGAGCTGTTATGGATGTTCCTCAAGATCACTTACTGCTAAGACGACCTATTGGAGTCCGAGCAATTGTCACTCCCCGCTGGAAAGAAGAAGCCCAACAGCAGTTGCAAGTGCAACTCAACCAAGCTGATGCCCAGATGCAGCAATTAGAGCTGCAGGGTCAACAAATGATCAATGAAATGCAAAAGCAGGGGATTCAAATCATTGGTGCCCAGGGAAGCCAACCCAGTGATGCTGTCCAAACTCAGGTGCAAGAGATCCAAACCCAGGTCAATACCAAGAAAAATGAGATTTTAGAGCAAAAGAATCAGCTTTTGCAACAACTCAACCAGGTCCAGCTCCTACAACTTGAGCAAGAAGTCGATCAAGGGCAGATCGATAGTTTTTTCCATATTAAGCAGGGGGATAATTTGATTCAAAAAATGCAGGTTGAAATTCTGCTCCGGGACGGGATGGTTGAGGAAATTCGCGGGGAACTCTAGAGATTTAGCTCAAGACCTAGAGGGTGTATCAAACCTGATAGTTTGAAGGGGACGCCTCAGGCTAGAATTTAATCTTGTGTATCGATAGCCCTTGATTCGGAACGCTGCTCCATGATTCATGAAGTCTTCATGCCCGCCCTCAGTTCAACCATGACTGAAGGCAAGATTGTTTCTTGGGTCAAATCTCCAGGGGACAAGGTTGAGAAAGGAGAAACCGTTGTCATTGTTGAGTCTGACAAGGCTGACATGGATGTGGAGTCTTTTCATGAAGGCTTCTTAGCAGCGATCGCCACGCCCGTTGGTGAGGCAGCAACCGTGGGAGCAACCATTGCCCTGGTTGCAGAAACCGAAGCTGAGATTGAGGCCGCCCAGGAGCAACTGGGGTCTGCTGATACCGATGGTTCTGATTCCGCATCTGCATCTACAAAGGAAGCTGCTGCTTCAACGCCTGGGGCAGTTTCAGAGGTTGCTGCTAGAGATTCGGCTACCCCGGCCCCAGCTGCTGATTTAAATGGCTCAGACAGTGATACCGATGGGGCTGGAAGTGCCCCGGCTAAACGAGAGCGATTGATAGTCTCTCCGAGAGCCCGAAAACTTGCCAAGGAGCATAAGATTGACCTCAGTGGACTAGAAGGCAGTGGCCCCCACGGTCGGATTGTGGCTGAAGATATTGAGGCAGCGGCTGGTAAATCTAAATCAGCACCGGCGACTGCCACTGCTCCCAAGCCAGCCTCAGCGCCAGCCCCGCGCCGAGAGTCGGCATCTGCGACTGCTGGACCTGGGGAGGTTGTAGCCCTCAACACCCTGCAGAACGCGGTGGTGCGGAACATGGTTGCCAGCCTGGAGGTGCCCACCTACCACGTTGGCTATACGATTACCACCGATAAACTTGATCAGCTCTACAAGCAGATTAAGCCCAAGGGGGTGACGATGTCGGCCCTGCTGGCAAAGGCCGTGGCCTTGGCTCTGCAAAAGCATCCCCTCCTGAACGCCTACTATACTGAGCAGGGCATTCAGCATGCTAGCCAGATTAATATTGCCGTGGCTGTGGCCATGGCTGATGGGGGCTTGATTACCCCAGTGCTGCAGCATGCAGACCAAGCCGATATTTATTCTCTCTCTCGCACCTGGAAGGATCTGGTAGAGCGCTCCCGAGCCAAGCAGTTGCAGCCGGAAGAGTATAGCTCTGGTACCTTTACCCTCTCTAACCTGGGGATGTTTGGGGTAGATCGATTTGATGCCATTTTGCCCCCCGGCCAAGGAGCGATCCTGGCGATCGGGGCCTCCCAGCCCCAGGTGGTGGCCACCAAAGACGGCTTAATTGGGGTGCAGCGTCAGATGCAGGTTAACCTCACCTGCGATCACCGAATTATTTATGGTGCCCATGGGGCCGCCTTCCTTCAGGATCTAGCAAAGTTGATTGAAACCGATCCCCAGTCTCTGACCCTCTAATTTTTCTAGATTTTAGGTTGCCGCTGTTTCAAAGTAGTCGCCCTATCAGCAAGCACTGACTGCCGCTGCCGTTGGCGCTGGAGAAAAGATCCCATCCCAAACATTCCCAGGAATAGTAGCCCACCTGCGGCTGAGGGTTCAGGCACCGCTGTCCGTTGGCGAAATTCTAATCCCCCCAAAGCAACGGTGTATTCGCTGGCTGCAGCACTATAGGCCAAGCTATAGGTAGTCGGGTAATAGGCGCTTTGCGGATAAAGGGTAGGGAGCTTTAAGTCCTGGGTGAAGCTGAGCTGATCCTCTAAAGTTGATTTTGAGATCATTGGTTCAATAAAGACCATCTCACCGTTGTAGAACCCATAGATTAAAGTTTCGCCAAACCCGTGGGGGTCTCCTTGATATTCTGCGGCGGTTAGATCAACCCAGTGAGAACCTTGGCCGGGAATGGCACTCTCAGGAGCTAAAATATAATCTGCTGGCACAAATCCGGCTGGGGGGGCCTGGTAAACTTTAGCCAAGTCCTCCCCGATCGCAGTAATTTGAGCGCGAGCCGGGGGACTAATGGTGTAAAAGTGAAAATCAAAGTGAGGAACTCCATAGATTCCCGGCGGTTCATGGCCGTGGGGATTCCAGTCAAACCCCATGTGAGTAAAGGCTGTCGGGGCAGCTTGCTGAGGAAACTGAAGATTGTACTCCGTCTCCGTGAGGGGTAAGTCGGATAGGATGGCTGCTGAGAAAGCCAAGCCCAGGGTGGTGGGGTTGCCAGTGCTGTCTAGGGTGACATAGGTGCGGGCTGTGCCCATACCGATTGGCTGAGAATCCCCAGTCAAAGTTGCCGCCTGACCGGGGCCGATGACACCTAAAGCCATGCCTGTCGCTGCGATTAATGTCTTGAAACCCTTTTTGTAATTCATTTGGGTAACTCCTGGATAATTTAGGTTGCAGTCCACTTAACTTTCACTAGCCTTGAGGGCTGGTCACACCCTGGGCTAAATTCCCTTCGCTGGGGCGGCAGGATTTATGCATCTCAATTGACTGTTATTGTCTCCGGGTTAGGGAGATAGGATGCTACAAGTACGGATGTAGCAGTAAAGATTGATCATGAAGGCGATCTCATTTAACACCCCAGGAGATCCGCAGGTCTTGCAGGTCCAGGAGTGGCCGCAGCCTAAAATTCAAACCGGAAGGGAGTTGCTCGTCCGTCTCAAGGCAGCCGGGGTTAACCCCATCGACACCAAACTTAGGGGCCGGGGGACTTTTTACCCAGAGCGAATGCCGGCGATCTTGGGCTGTGATGGGGCCGGGATTGTGGAAGCCGTGGGCGACGAGGTCCAGCATTTTCAGGTGGGGGATGAAATTTATTTCTGCAACGGTGGCATCGGCGCTGATCCTGGGAACTATGCCCAGTTCACAACCCTAGACGAGCGATTTGCGGCCCCCAAACCCGTTTCTTTAAGCTTTGCTGAGGCGGCAGCAGCGCCTTTGGTCTTGATTACCGCCTGGGAAGCCCTCTACGATCGGGCACAATTAGACTCAAACCAGCAGGTTTTAATCCAGGCAGGGGCTGGCGGAGTGGGTCATGTAGCGATTCAACTGGCCAAACTCAGGGGAGCCCGAGTCTGTACCACTGTCAGCTCAGAGGCCAAGGCCGACTTTGTGCAGCAGCTAGGGGCAGAAGCAGTGATTCTTTATCCTCAAACAGGAGTTGTTCAGGCCGCCTTAGATTGGAGTGGCGGTCAGGGCGTGGATGTTGGGTTTGATACGGTTGGGGGTGAGATTTTTTACCAAACCATTGACGCGGTCAAACCCTACGGGGATGTGGTTACCCTATTGGAGCCAGGCCCGGAGGGTAACTGGAAAACTGCCCGCCAACGCAACCACCGGATTAGCTATGAACTCATGCTCACCCCGATGTTGCAGGGCCTAATGACACCTCAGCAGCATCAAGCCCAGATTTTGGCAGACTGTAGCCGCTTATTTGATGCCGGTCAGCTCCAGATCCACCTCAGTCAGACCTTTCCCCTCACAGAGGCCGCCGCTGCTCACAAATTGCTGCAAACCGGCTCCATGAGTGGCAAAATTTCTCTGGTGATCGAAGCCTGATGCGGTGGCGGCAACAACTCTGTCAACTTTGCTTGGCTGTGGTGGCAATGGTTTGGTTGATCCAACCCGTGTGGGCTGCGCCAGAATCAACCCTGGAGCGCCCCCTGCTAACCTCGCAACTGCTGCAAGAACGGCTGCGATCGCCGGTTGCCAGTGAAGGGGTGCAAACGTTAGATCTGCGGGGACTGGTGATTGATCTACGGCCGGAAAATGCCGCATTTCGGACCGAGTTTTATCAGGGCTTACAGGCCCAGCTGCAGCGCCCCGGAGCCCCTCTAGGGCTTGATTTAAGCAATTCTTTAATTCAAGGCAGCCTGGAGGGAGGCCAACTGGGACTGCGGGCACCTTTATTTGGGGAAGCTTTAGCGCCTTTATTTACCCCAGCAGGACAGGCCCAGCTGCAGCGCGATCGCCGCCGGTTATTTCAACTGAGTCGATTATCTCAATCTCTGCTGGCGGGCGATCGGGCCGCAGGAGATTTGCAACTGAGTGTCTTTCGCGGTCCACTTAAGCTCGTTCAAACTCGCTTGACGGGGGCTGTGAACTTCAGTCATACCTTCTTTCTAGGCTCGGTAGATGCCCAGGGGGCTGAATTTGTTCAAGCTGTCCACTGGGCTGAAACGCGGTTTACTCAGCCGATTACTTTTGCTGGGGCTCGCTTTCGACAGATAGCTGATTTTGGCAGCAGCATTTTTTTTGACAAAGCAAACTTTAATCAAATTCGCTTCGGGGGGCAGACTACCTTTGAGGGCAGTGAATTTCAAGCCTCGGGCAGCTTTAACCGCAGTCAGTTTAACCGCCCAGCAACCTTTAGTCGCACAACCTGGCAAAAAGCAGCGGATTTTGCCCAAACCCGCTGGCAAGACCAAGCTTTATTTGCCAAAGCCCAACTGAATCAAACCTTTTTCGCTGATGCTGTGTTTGAGAAATCGGCGATTTTTCGGGAGGCGGTGATTAATCAGCCGGTGAACTTGCGCGGGGCCAGCATTCTGGACCAGATTGACTTTAGCGACGCTGAGTTTGCTCAAGCAGCGATGCTGAATTTGCCCGGCCTGCAATTTGACCCCAAACAAGCTCGAATTTTAGGCAATCCAGGCCAAATTAGTCAGGTGCTCTCTGTCCCCACCCTGCAGGGCAATCAAATTTTGCTGGGCAACTTGGTACGTAACTTCCGGCAGCTAGAGCAGATTGGGGATGCCAACCAGGTAGAGTATCTGACCCAAAAACTGCGACTGCGGGACTTACGCCAGCAGCTTACTAGCACGAATGTCAACCAGGCCCCACCTGAGGGTTTGACCCAGATTGGGTTTTCTGCTGCTCAGGCGGAGGCAATTGTTCAAGCTCGTGCTCAGCATTGGTTTCGCAGCGTTTCTGAATTGCTCGGTCGGGAAATAATTGATCTGGCAACCTATATCAAGGTTCAAAATCAAATTACCGCTGGTGCACCGCTATCGCTTTGGAGTTGGGGACTGGCAGCCTTTCAATGGCTGGGACTGAGTCTGTTAGTGCTTTTAAGCCACTACGGAAGTAGTTTCTGGCTGATTTTTGGGGTGGGGCTGGTGGCAATTGCTACCTTTGGGCTGCTGTACTGGTGGGTTGATCGGGGCCGCTGGTGGCTGCGGGAGCCCATTTTGCCTACGGCTGCTGAAACCATCTGGATGATCAGTAGTTTCACAGGGCTAGCTCTGACAGGGGTGTTAGCTATCTTTCGCACTGCTGAGGCTCCCTGGCTGACCCTGGCCTTTCTAAGCAGTATTATCTTGCCGCTGCCCTTGATGGGGTTGCTGGTGAAACCCCATGACTCTCCGACGATGAGCTACTTTGTTGAAGATGGCAGTATGCGTCAGTTTCGGCTGTTGATTGGCCGCTTGCCGATTATGCCCCGGTTTCCTTTTTTTCGCGATCGCTATGCCCCAATTCTCTGGGAGCGACGCTGGGGCTGGCTTAATTACTTTGACCTGAGCCTGAATAATTTCTTTAGACTTGGCTTTAACGATATTCGCTTGCGCGATCGCCAACTTCCCGGCTGGATTAGCACCCTGGTTTGGTATCAGTGGGGACTGGGGATTCTCTACATTGCCCTACTGCTCTGGACTCTCTCCCGAACCATTCCCGGACTTAACTTGTTTATCTACTTCTAACCAAAGCCACAATATAAACAGGATCAATCTAACCAAAGTTTTAGGAGGTGCGATATGCTTCGGCGAGTCGGAGCGCTTTATCTATGCTTGTTGCTGATGCTCACTGGCTGTACCACTGCTCGGGCCTCAACCCAGCTAGAGTCGCGGCTTTCTAACCTGGAGGTGGATGTCTCCCGTCTCCGAAACCAGATGGATCGCTTAGAGTCTCAGTTGCTCAGAGGTAACAGGTTGCAGGCTCAGCCTCAGCTAGTTTTCCCCAGGAAGCCTGAGAAATCCATCTCCCCAACGGATGCTATGTTTGATCGGTTGGCAACCCTGGTGATTGAACTCAAGGAACGAGTTAATAAATTAGAGGTAAGACTTTCTAAATTGGAGGCCAAGCAACAATAGGGCTGAGAGGCTGTATGAGAAGTATAAATAGGCTTTATTCGCCCCCTAAATCCCCCAACTCTGGGGGACTTTCAATCCGATCCCTCCTTTCTAGTATGCCTGCAGGGCTATAAGTTGGGGGGCTAGGGGCAGTTCAAATGGCATCGAACACTTTTAAAATATCCGAAGCATCTTGACGTTTTATCATCGAGTCCTCCAACCTTACGAGTTTAATCATCAAGAGACGATTCATGCGACCAGAATGTTAAATGCTGCTTTCTATGGGTTTGTCGCAACCAAGCAGGCAGAGTTCCTTACCTTGGAGCCTTCTACCGAAGAAAGTTGCGATGTGATGATCAGTACCTTGATCAAGGCAATTCAATACATTCGACAGTAACGAGGTAGATGATGACCATTGAACTGCCAACGGATCGGTATATTCAAGTTGATGGAGTCAATACACGTTACTGGGCATTGGGTGAGCAAGGATCACCAGTGTTGTTGATTCATGGGCAGGGAGGAGCAATTGATTACTGGTATAAAAATGTATTTACTCTCGCGCAGCACCATCAGGTCTACGCCCTAGATTGGGTTGGCTCAGGCAAGTCTAGCAAGCCTCAAAAAACTTACACAATCGATGATCTAAGCCAATTCATTGTTCAATTCATGGATGCAGTGGGCTTATCTCATGCCGCTTTAATTGCGGGTTCCGTCGGTGGTGCTTTAGCTCTGAAGATTGCCCTGGCATTTCCTGAACGAGTGGATAAGCTGGTTTTGATTGGAATTGGCGGATTGGGAAAAGAAGTCGCATTTCCGGCAAGGATGACTTCTCTCCCGGTCGTTGGAGAACTGTTGAATCATCCCAGTTCTGGGGCAGCACGCTTTATGATCCAGCAATGCATCTATAATCCTGATCCTTACTTAAACAACAATGAATTTATGGATTTGGTGCTGCGGAATATGTCATCAGAAATTTTGCAGTTTCAGACCCGAACCTTTCGGACGATGGGAAACTTTTTTGGGATTAAGTCAAATTTTCTGCGAACCGTTCGGGATCGCCTATCCGAGATACAGTCGCCCACGTTGATTATTTGGGGAAAACAAGATCGAGCATTTCCTGTAAGCCATGCTGAAGTGGCAGCAAAAGGAATTCCTGAGGCCAAGTTGCAGTTATTTGATCAGTGTGGACACTTGCCATATTTGGAGTATGCTGAGGAATTTAATCGCTTAGTGCTTGAGTTTTTGTCGAGTTAGTCTAAGCACCAGCAGCCTAACACAGCCTCTGAGCAGTTTTTAATATCTCTTTTCGTCGGAGCCAATTGTCACTCTCCTCAATAGACTGTTTCATTACCAAATCAACTTCCCGGTTAAAAATGGTTTCTAATTCATATTCCATCCTCACCAAGTCTAGTAGGCTCCACTGAGCAACTGGAGCAAAGGTGATCAATACATCAACATCGCTATCTGGTCGAAAGTCATCCCGCAAAACAGAACCAAATAAAGAAAATTCGGTAATCTGCCACCGTTGACAAAAATCAGCAATTCTTGCTTCAGAGAGTTGAATGGGTAAAGTTTTCATGCCTGAGATCATAGGTTGAGTCTTCTGAAGCATCAATGAATCACTAATTCATTTGCCGACAGGGCTGGAGTAATGTTCTAACAGATCAATCTTTTGGCAGCATTTGAGACAGATAGCTGATATTTTAGCCTGAGATTACTCTCAGCTATCCACCCCTTCAATCGGGGCAAAGCCCTGCCGTTGAACATTCTCTGTGATCACACGGGGTTCTAGAAACTGCAGCAGGTAGTCCCGGCCCCCGGCCTTGGAGCCGACGCCAGAGAGCTTAAAGCCGCCAAAGGGTTGGCGGTCGACGATCGCCCCAGTAATTCCCCGATTGATGTACAGGTTCCCGACTTCAAATTGCTCCTGAGCCTGTTGGATGTGAGAAGGAGTACGGGAAAATAGCCCCCCCGTGAGGGCGTAGTTTGTGCCATTGGCGATCGCCAATGCTTCCTCAAAATCTTGAGCCCGAATCACTGACAAAACTGGGCCAAAAATTTCTTCCTGGGCAATCACCGCATCCGGGGAGACGTTAGTAAAAATCACGGGTCCAATAAAGTATCCCGGCTCCGGCGAGGGCATCTCCAGGGCTACCTCTGCCTCCTGCTGGCCCTTGGCAATATACTCCCGAATACGATCGCGGGCAGCAGCATTAATCACCGGACCGACGGTGGTGGCTGAATCCTCAGCCGGACCAACATTTAAGGACTTCGTGGCTTCCACCAGACGGCGAACAAACGGATCATAAACCGAGTCCAAAACAATCACGCGGGAACAGGCCGAGCACTTCTGACCGCTGTAGCCAAAGGCAGATTGGACGACTCCGGCCACGGCCTGATCCAGGTCGGCACTCTCGTCGATAATCACGGCGTTCTTGCCCCCCATCTCTGCAATCACCCGCTTTAGATGGCGCTGCCCCGGCTGCAAAACGGCAGCATCAGCATAAATCTGACAGCCGACTTCCTGAGATCCGGTAAAGGCAATCAAATGAATATCGGGGTGCTTGACCAGGTAGGAACCGATAATCGAACCCCGTCCGGGCAGGTATTGGAAGACGCCCGTCGGTATCCCCGCTTCCACCAAAATTTCTGCTAGCTTGGCGGCGATCACCGCTGAGGGGGCTGCCGGTTTCAGAATCACACAGTTCCCGGCGGCCAGGGCAGCCACGGTCATCCCGGTGGGAATTGCCAGAGGGAAGTTCCAGGGAGAAATCACCAGAGCCACACCGCGAGGCTGGTAGTGGTAGTGGTTGGTTTCCCCCGGCAGATCGCGGTTGTAGCCGGATTCCAGACGCACCGCTTCGTCGGCGTAGTAGCGCAGAAAATCAATCGCCTCGGAGACTTCACCATCGCCCTCCCGCAGAACCTTACCCGTTTCAAGCACCATCCAGGCGGCTAGTTGATCCCGACGCTGCTCCATAATTTCGGCAGCTCGATAGAGAATCGCAGCTCGTTCCTGAGCAGGGGTCTGCTTCCATCCTGAAAAAACGGTTTTAGCAGCCTGAACTGCCTGTTCGGCCTGCTCAATTGTTATGGACCCGACCTGACCGATTACTTCCGAGGGATTCGCAGGATTTACAGATTCAGTCGTTTCTGAAGTAGGGGTCCAATCTCCATTGATCAGGGGCCAGTAGGTTTGACCTAACTGCTGTCGTACAGTCTTCAGGGCTTGAAATGCCTGTTCTCGTTCCGCCGCGATCGCATAGTCCGTGTCTGGAACATTGTGGTGCGTTACAAGGGGTTTCGTCGATTCATGCTCAATCTGCGGCGCAGCCAGCAAGGCTTCAGCGGAGTCCAGTTCTAAGCTTTGCCGCAAAAAGGAACTGTTGGCAGTATTCTCCAGCAGTCGTCGGATCAGGTAGGACATCCCCGGAATCAGCTTGCCGTAGGGGCAGTAAACCCGGACTCGATGGCCCTGATCTACCAAAGCATTTGCCAGCTTATCGGCCATACCGTAGAGGACTTGCAGCTCAAAGGCCCGAGGAGGAATCTGGAGTTTCTGGGCAATGGCGATCGCTTTGGCTTGAGACCGAACGTTGTGACTGCCGATCGCAGCGTAAAGATAGTGATGATTCTCTAAAAGCAACTGGGTCATGCGCTCAAAGTTGGCATCCGTGGAAGTCTTATGACGATAGACCGGCAGCGGCCAGCCCTTTTGACTGGCTTGAATAATTTCTTGATCCCAATAAGCGCCTTTGACTAACCGCACTGTCAGGGGAGTGCCCCGCTGCTTGGCCCATTGGATGATTGATTGTAAATCCTGCTCACTGTCCCGCAGGTAGGCTTGCAGGGTTATCCCGACATCGGTTCGTTGGCGAAACTCATCTTCTAGAAGTAAGTCTTTAAGAATTGCCAGCGTGACATCCTTGTAAGCGTACTGCTCCATATCAAAATGAACTGCCGCCCCCTGCTTCTGGGCTTGGCGCAGCAAAATTCGCAGGCGATCGCTGACCCGGTTCTGGCTTCCCTCTAAATCCAGCGGATCAAACTGAGAGTAAAATGCTGTCAGCTTCACCGACACTTGCACTTGGGGGATCGGTTCACCCTCAGCCTGATCAATCTGAGGAAGGGGGGACCAATGCTGCGCCGCCTCAGTCAGTTGAGCCATCAAGTCCAGATAGCGTTGCAGATAGGCTTCTGCCTCGCTCTCAGTAATCACAGCTTCGCCCAAGATATCCATCGTAAAGGCCATCTTTTGCTTGCGCAGCCGCTCAATGGTCTTCAGGGCCTGTTGGGTTGTTTCCCCGGCAATGTATTTATGGGCCAGCGTTTCTACGGCTTTTGAAAAAGTTGTTGCCGCCGCTTGGGCTGGGAGTGAGTCTGGACCTGTGAAGTTGAGGATACTCTTTAGTGCCCCCGGCAACTCCACAGAGGAGTCTCCTAGATACTCCTGGAGATGGCGAGCAATCTCAGGTTTACTGCGTAAAGAAGGCAGGCAGTCAATCAGGCGAAACAGTTGCACCCGCAGCCCTGGGTTTTCCATTGCCCATCCCAGAAGCTTGTCATCCCAGCGCATTTGATCTTTGATCTGGGAAAAGAATGAGCGATTTGACTGCGTTGCCGCCAACAGCTGACGAGCGATCGCTTGGGTTTGGGATTCGTAAGTTTGCTCGATCTGCCCAACCACGACTATTAACCTCCTGGAAATTTGAGCATGTGCGTTATTACGCTAACCAAAGTTGCAGCGAAGTTTCTGCTATCCAAGCTGCCATTTACGCCTGATTGATCGTTCCTGGCCGTCAAACAACAAGCTAAAGAATAATCCTGACGTTTAATCTGAAGTTCTACTTTTAGGATATTGTTTATCAAGCTATTTCGCCTGCGCTATCTGGGCACGCTAAAGAGTGATTACCTTGATTCAGTGGCAGTCCTTCTCAACTTGAATGAATCACTCTTTACCAATTGCAGAAGTTTTTGATACCGCCTGTGGGGTGGCGATGCACCGGGCAATTGAATCAGAGCGACCAAATGCTCATTTTCGAGATCCCTTTGCCCGGATCTTGGCTGGAGAGCGGGGGGCGGAAATTGTACAGCGGATGGGGGGAAGTGCGAGCGGCTTAGCGATCGTCGTTCGCACCTGTGTCATTGATAGGTTGATTTTGCAAAGTATCGACAAAGGCGTTGACACCGTTCTGAATCTGGGAGCTGGCCTTGATACGCGGCCCTACCGACTTCCCCTGCCAGCTTCCCTGCGTTGGATTGAGGTGGATCTTCCCGCGCTTCTGGATTACAAGGCGCTGAAGCTGATGCATGAAACGCCGAGCTGTGCCCTGGAATCAGTCAGGTTGGATCTGGCTGAGGTCGCTGCCAGAAAGAAACTTTTAACTCAAGTGGGAGCCCAAGCAAAACAGGTCCTGGTGCTGACCGAAGGACTGCTAATCTACCTGAGCCCGGAACAAGTTGCCACCCTCGCCAGGGATCTGCACACCCAACTGAACTTTTGCTGGTGGCTGACGGATCTTTCCTCCCCGCTGGTCTTGAAATTAGTTCAACGCAAGTGGGAGAAACACCTGGCAACAAAGGTCAAACTGCAGTTCGCCCCGCAGGAAGGCGCTAAATTTTTTCAGCAGTATGGGTGGGGCATTCACCAGTTCTATTCATTCTTGCAGGAGGCCGATCACCTGGATCGGGGAACCCTGTTTGACTGGTTTTTGCGACAACTCCCCTGGTTTAAGCAAGATGGAATTGTGCTGCTTGAGTCCCTGAAA
>JBGTDP010000117.1:0-13596 GCA_041748255.1 Thermosynechococcaceae cyanobacterium
CGATCCGGGGTAATCCCAATCTTTTCGACTTTTTGGTTTTTGACTTGCTCAATGAGCTGGCTGTAGCGCCAGGTTTGTCTAGCCGGAGGCTGGCGATCAAAAAAGGCCGTTGCCAGGGCTAGAACAACAATGGCTAAAAGTACGTATAATCCTGCATTTCTCCACCGCTTATTCACCGGATGTTGTCCTCCTGGATTGAGATTTGGGGGGCTTTAATCTCGTTACATTAATTAATGTTAACGCATTCTCAGGTTTCTCGCGGGCACTTCCCTAGAAAACCCTGATCAAAGTTTTGTCTGCTGAGTTCATTTTGGCGCATTCCGCTTAAAATGACTTGTGATCGCCGCTTTGGGGAGGCAGCTACCCTTCTGTAAAAGGTCTTCTAAACCGTCAACTCTCTCCAGCCTCAAGACAACTCAGAATATTGAGCTTAGAGGAATTTAGCTGATTCGTCTCAGGAAGATTTGCAAGGGGTAGGTATGATCAAAACGGGTTGATGTCTTGCAGGAATTTTATTGGGCCGATGGTATTTTCTGGAATTTGGGTTTGGGTGCAATCTTTGTTCAACGCTCATAGGGCTTGGCAACAGCGTGCGGTCATCTTTCTGCTGGCCCTGATTGGATTGATCTCTTTTGGGTGGATAGGCGTATCACCCGCTTTGGCAGGTCTCAATGATGATCGGTTTGAGGGCAATATTTTTGCCCTATACGCAGGCAATGGCTCAATCGTCCCGCCCAAAGTCACCCTGGCAAGCTCTTTTCAGCGCCACAAGCCAGCGTTACTGGTTTTCTATGTAGATGACAGCCGCGATTGTAAGCAATTTGCCTCAGTGGTTTCACAGCTTCAAGCGTTTTATGGTCGGGCTACTGATTTTATTCCCGTTGATATTGACGCTCTCTCAAAGCCAACTAATGATCCCAAGCAACCGGGCTCCTACTACGAAGGTCTCTTGCCGCAAACCGTGCTTTTGAACCAATCAGGCAAGGTCGTTTTAAATGAAAGTGGCCGAGTCCCTTTTGAGCGCATCGATGATGTCTTTCGGGAAGTCTTTGACTTGCTGCCCCGCTCTGAATCAGTAGAACTGAAGCGGCGACCAGTGAATGAGATTAATACAGAGTTGGTTCAGCAGTAACCATTTGACTCGGTTGAAAGATGTCAGAATTGTTAAATTAATTGCAACAATTTCACCTAAGTAGATGGTTGCTTCCCCACCCCAGGTAGTTTTGTTGGTCGATGGCTATAACATCATCGGGGCTTGGCCTGCGTTGCAAAAGTCCCGCGATCGCCTGGGTCTAGAGGCATCCCGGCAAGATCTAATTCATTCTTTGACTAACTACAGTGCCTTTGAGGGGTTGAGTACTCAACTGATCTTTGATGCTCAGTACCGAAGAGGGCCAGGAGGTTGTGAAGTGATTACTCAGAACCTGGCGGTCTACTACACCGAGTTTGGTCAAACTGCGGACACCTATATTGAAAGAATTTGTGCCCTGGCTCGGCAGGCGCAATCTCAACGTCTGATGGTTGCCACCTCTGATCGTGCTCAGCAGCTAACTATTATGGGTTATGGGGCGGAATGGGTTTCAGCGCCGCAGCTTGCCAATCAAGTTAAGGCTGTTACCGCCCTAGTTCGGCAGCAACAAAAAAGAACAAAGCAAGCCCCCGGAAGGCTTTTAGCCCATACCCTAGATCCGGCAGCAAAGCAGCACTTAGAAAAACTCCGGAGAATTTAATTCCCCAGCGACCCCAAATCAGGAATAAAAAATTCCAGAAGACTTGCCATTTGCCCCCAGTTGTCGATACGATCAGATTCGCATTCCTCAGTAGCTCAGTGGTAGAGCGGTCGGCTGTTAACCGATTGGTCGTAGGTTCGAATCCTACCTGGGGAGTTTTAAATCATGTTCGGCTCTATTTTCCGCCTGTCTACGGGTAAGACGGCGTAAGGGAATTTGACGGTAGTGCGTCCTTAAGAGATTCTGTAATGCTGCGTTTGCTTGAGTCGAGGCTAGGAACTTTATACCGTCTTATTAGAATCTAAAGACCTTATCCCTCTCTTGTCGCTCTAGACAGATAAAAAGTAGTAGTCAGCGCTGTCACAGTTGTGGTGCCAGCCAACAAATTGATTAAGCTCGTGAGCTGTTCAAGCTTGAATTGCCGGCCTGATTCTCTATTAAGACAATAATTACCGTCGCCAGCTAAGGGTGCTGTTCGTTGAATTAATGACTAGAGTGAAAAGATCAAGGATGATTGAAGCTAACGTTCTGGTGCATTGTAGGCTAGCACTTTATCCTGCTGGGTAAGACTGTCCGACTGCGCCGCTGGCAAGAAACCCCATGCAAAACCCCCAGGCAACTATTTACTGCCCAAATCCTCGCTGTGAGACGCCCAATTTAGAATCTCACCAGTTTTGTCAGCAGTGCCGAACCCTGCTTCCAAAGCGATATCTATGGGTTGTGGGACCAGCGTCCCTCCAGATCGGAGAACTCCTCGCAGAACGCTATTGGGTCAAAGGCCCCCAGGTGGTCCTCGACACCCAGTCTGGTTTAGCGATCGCAGATCCAGTCAAAGTCACCCCAGCCATTGAACCCTACCTAAAGTTATTTGGTTATCGTCTGCACATCCCCCAAGTCTATGGACAACTTAGTGAGTTTGGGCAAGCCAAGTCAGAATGTCTGCTTCTAGAGCAGGCACCAATTGGATCGGCTGATTTTTCGGCAATCAATGCAGGTGCTCAAAGCCTGGAACCAGCTCAAATCGGCAAAGCGGTTCCCCTCACTCAAGCCTGGCCCCAGGCCCCAGCCCTGCGGCAACTTAACTGGTTGTGGCAACTGGCCCAACTTTGGCAACCCTTGAGTAGCCAAGGGGTGGCCTCTGGCTTGCTACAGCCGCAACTTTTACGGGTAGAAGGTCCACTGCTACGGCTGCTGGAGCTACCCTTAGACCAAGAGCGACCATCTTTAGTGCAGCTGGGGCAGTTGTGGCAGCAATGGCTACCAAAGGCCAATCCTGTCATTGTCCCTGCCTTAGAACAGCTTTGCCAGCAGTTAGTCAAAAAACAAATTCATTCTCCTGAGCAGCTTCTGGCCCAACTTGATCAATGGCTGATCATGGCGGCCAAGCCCCAAGCTCACCGAACGGGTATCGCCACCCGCACGGATCAAGGTCCAACTCGCCAGCGAAATGAAGATGCTTGCTATCCCCCCAATGGCACCGTAGAAGAGAATGCCACAGGCGCGCTTACTCTTGTCTGTGATGGGATTGGTGGACATGAGGGAGGGGACATTGCCTCTGGACTAGCGATCGCGGCTTGTCAAAAGCATCTAGCAGGACTAGCCATTGAGTCGCTTTCCGCCAATCAACTCATCAACGAGCTAGAAACAGCCGTTTGTGTGGCCAATGACCTGATCTCTGAGCGCAACGATCAAGAGCATCGTCAAGATCGCCAGCGGATGGGGACAACCTTAGTGATGGCCTTCGTTAGAGGCCCAGAGATTTATATCACCCACATCGGGGATAGCCGCGCCTACTGGATCACTTCAGCAGGGTGTTATCAAGTCACCCTAGATGATGATGTTGCTTCGAGGGAGGTCCGGATGGGCAATGCCCTCTATCGGGAAGTTTTGCAGCAACCAGTTGCTGGCTCTTTAGTCCAAGCCCTGGGCATGGGTCCTTCGGCCATCTTGCGGCCAACAGTCCAGCGGTTTATTCTCGATCAAGACTGTGTCTTTCTGCTCTGTTCCGACGGACTCAGCGATTACGATCGCGTCGAAGAATCCTGGCAGAGTGAGATTTTACCGATACTCAACGGTCAGCGCAATCTTGCCACGGCTAGTCAGCAACTCATTGAGCTAGCAAATCAGAAAAACGGCCACGACAATGTCACCGTCGGATTGATCCACTATCAGACATCCCAATCCCAGCAACCTGTTGCGCTAAGTGACAGCTCAGCGAATATTACTGATGCCTCTGATACTGGCGTTACTACCTTGGGGTCCGCACCACCTGATCGATTAAAGCGCAAGTGGCCCTTAGCTATCTGGGCTTTATTTGGCATTCTACTGCTAGGGCTAGCTGGGGTGCTGGCTTATCAACTTCTCCCAGGCCCCTGGTTTCGGGCCCGTCAGCAATCAGACACCCTTGAAACGCCTCCGTCTCCCCTTCCTAACCCTGCCTCGTCGGTTAAAGTTGGCTCTTTCTGGCAAGTGAAGCCAACTCGCCAGCCGCAAGCTAAATCCTCAGCCGCGCTCCAACCGCTCCAACTTTTCAGTCAGCCTGCTCAGGCCCAGGTAATGCCTGGGTCACTCCCAACAGGCAGTGTTTTACAAGTCACGGCCAAGCAGACCCTCTCTAATCAGGAAAGTTGGTTACGGGTCAAAATCTGTTCAGCACCCTTGGCAACGCCAAGTTCCGAGCAATCTCCAGCATCTGCCAGCCCTAGTTCCCCTCAACCTTCTGCAACTCCAACTGCGGCAGCCAAACCGCTGCAAGCCGGGGCTATTGGTTGGTTGCAAGCCAATCAAATGGTGGGCATGGCTGAACAACGCAATCCGAAACAATTAGGCCCCAACCAACTGAGTGCCTGCACTCCCAGTGCTACTCCCCCACCATCAGCGAGTCCTTAGTTTCCATTTATTTCATTAATTAAGCAGGGTTATGCAGTTGTTCAAACCAGCAGCTAATAGAGAAGCTTGATCAACATTTCTGCATCCCTAGAAATTAACGAGTATCCTATTGAATGGGGCATGTAAACCATGCCTCATTAACTTGTAAAGCTGGAGAGGTATTGCCTTACGGCGTACCTCTTTTTCCTTTAATCGGCGTTTGGGTTTGGGGCCTGAGATTGAATAACTGCCTCAGTTAACCCTTCCAGGGTGTATTCAGTTGCTTCCGTATCAACCCGTCCCAGTAGTGATTGACAAGCTTTAGAGGTCTGGGGACCAATAGAGGCTAGACAAACCTCTGCCAGCCAATCTTGCCAGTCTGGAGATGCCTGGGCTAAAAGCTGGCAAAAGTGGCGCACTGTTTTAGAACTGGCAAAGGTAACCACATCCACTGCCCTGGCCTTGAGGGCTTCTAGGGCCTTGGGGGCGATCGCTGCTGGACAGCCGGACTGATAGGCCGCAACTTCTACCATCTCAGCTCCTTGAGCCGTAAGGGCAGCAACCAGGGTGTCGCGGCCCCCAGACTCAACCCGGGGAAATAGAATCTTGCTGTCGCTGAGATTCTCTCTGCCTGACAATTGAGTTGCCAATTCATCTGCAATAAAGTTGGGAGGAATAAAATCCGGCTGTAGCCCCCAATGTCTAAGACTAGCAGCCGTTTTTCGGCCAACGACAGCAATCGAGACTCCTGCTAAAGCCCGGCTGTCTTGCCCCAAACTCAGCAGCCGTCCTAAAAAGGCATCTACACCGTTGGCTGAGGTTAAAATTAGCCAGTCAAAGGTTTCTAGCTGGGCGATCGCCTGATCGAGAGGGCTCCAGTCTGTGGGTGGCCCGATCTCCAAAGCGGGCATTTCAATCACGGCTGCCCCAGCTTGGGTTAAGCGATCGCTAAAAACACTCGATTGCCCCGCAGCTCGGGTGACTAATACTGTTTTGCCTGCTAGGCGCAAAGCGGTAGGTTTAAGCGATTTTTCCTGACCTAAAGAGGTTTGCAGTCCCACAACTTCCCCGATAACAATAATGCTAGGGGAAAGAACCTCCCCAGCCGTCTGGGCAGTAATGTCTGTCAGGGTTCCTCGCCAGGTGGTTTGTTGCGAGTGCCCTCCCCAACGGATGAGTGCGATTGGCGTTTGGGGCGATCGCCCTTGTTGTTGCAGTTGACTAACAATTTCCGGTAGCTGTTGGCCTCCCATTAAAATTACCAGCGTGTCAATCTGAGCCAAAGTTGACCAGTTCAGGCTGGTCGGATCGTGGGCACTTAGAACGGCAAAACAACGGCTGAGTGTTGGGTCCGTGAGGGGGATACCCACTAAAAGGGGCACAGCTAGAGCGGAAGAAAGTCCGGGGACAACGGTGAAATCACATCCGGCGGCCTTGAGCGCTTGAATTTCAGAGGTTGTACGGCCAAAAATAAACGGATCGCCACTCTTGAGGCGAACCACCTGCTTCCCGGCCTCAGCCTGCTCCACCAGTAGCTGGTCAATTTCTGCCTGGGTGAAACTCGGGCAACCCCCGCGTTTGCCAACATTAAGCTGCAAACAATCCTTGGGAGCAAGGCTGAGTAAACTCGGATCAACCAAAGCATCGTAGATCACGACCTCCGCTTGCGCTAGAAGTCGTTGTCCTTGAACGGTTAAATAGCCGACATCACCCGGTCCGGCACCCAGCAAATAGACTTTTCCCTTCATGGCCTTAACTTGAGGCTGTAACGAATCCACCCAATTACCCTAGCAGTCCTGCCGCCACCTTAGCCGCAGGCAGAAAGTCCCTTACTTCCTATAAATAGACTAAGCTGGGCAAATTGAATTGGAAGCAGGAATTATGACTCGGTTGCAGTGGGTCAGCCTCGGGATTGCGCTTTCCACCTTAGTCGGTGGCTGTGCCCTCTTTGGTAATAAGGACGATGAAGTTGTGGTTCAGCCTGTCCCCATTGCATCTTCTAGGGCTAGAGCCACCCCATCTACTTCCTCAGCAATTGGCTCCCTGACCCAGCCGACTAATCCCGATGAAAGACTGCGGGGACTTAAAAGTGGCCGCATCGATCCCTTTGCCGCTTTGCTTCCCGGTCTTCAGTCATCCTCTGGAGGAGGATCAGGCGCTTCGAGTCCAGGGACTACGGGCGAAGTATCTGCGGGTGAGGCTTCCAGCTCCGAGGCCCCGGTTATTGTTGTACCTTCGGCTAGTCGCTCCCAATCAAGGGTTGCCGCTGTGCCCTCAGCCGCTTCCTCTTCTCGCCCTGCGGCGAGATCTGCTAAGGAACCTACAACCGTAAGTTCCACCAGGAGAAACAGCTCCAGCGTCGGATCTGGCAGCTCCAGCCCTAGTGCAAACCGCAGTCGCTCTGGTTCTAGTTCCAGGTCCGGTAGCTCCGGCAGTACTGGTTCCGGAACTCCTAGTAGCAACGCAACCCAAAGAGATGCCTTGCCAGATTTATCTGGTTCGGGTGTGGCCCTATCCCCCTTGCCCCAGGCGGAGCTGGCTAAAGGGGTGCAGGTGACCGGCTTTGCAATTATTGGGGGTGTTCCCAGGGCAATTGTCAAGGCTGCGGATGAACGAACCAGCCGTTCGGTGGCAGCTGGCGATCGCCTCTCCAATGGTCAAGTGCTGGTCAAACGAATTGACTTTATTAATTCAGAGGAGCCAGTCTTAATTCTGGAACAGTCCGGGACCCAAGTTGCTGTTGCAGCCGGGAAACCCGGAACACAAATTGCCGCGGCCTCTAAAGTACCTCCCTCGGTGCCAGCGCTTTGGTAGGAAGCTAGCATTCAGCCTTCCAGAAACCGATAAGCATATTTCCCTAGAGTGATGTCAAACGACAATAGACCAAGGCAAGATGAGGAAATTCTTTATCTCCATGTCTGGAACCAACGCCCATGGTCAGCTCGATTGAGTTTCAGTTGTTTGCTCCCTACAATCAGGCAGCAAGCTTGAAGGGATCTTTCTCTAACTGGGAAGAGATTCCGATGCAAAAGGATCAAGCGGGTTATTTTCGGGTGGGGGTTGAACTAGCCGATGGGGTCTATCAGTACAAATTTCAGGTACAGTCTAAATCATGGTTTTTTGAGCCGGATCAATGGGTAGAAGTCAATGACCCCTACGCCACCGATATTGATAGTCCGACCCAGAACAGTGTGATCCGGATCAAGGAGGGGGAGCGAATTGTTGACACCTATGTCTGGCAGCATGACAACACTGATTTGCCTGCCAATCATGAGTTGGTGATCTATGAAATGCACGTTGGCGACTTTTCGGGTGGTGAGGGAGATGCCTCCTCCAAAGGCCAGTATCAGTATGTGGTTGAAAAGCTTGACTATCTAACAGAGTTGGGGGTCAACGCGATTGAGTTGATGCCGGTTAAAGAATATCCAGGCGATCATAGCTGGGGCTACAACCCCCGCTATTTTTTTGCTACTGAGTCAAGTTATGGCTCGACTGAAGATCTCAAGCACCTAATTGACGAGTGCCATGGTCATGGGATTCGGGTAATTATGGATGGGATTTTCAATCACTCAGAAGCTAAAAGTCCCTTGACCCAGATTGATCATGACTACTGGTACTATCATCAGCCCCGGGACCCGGAGAATAACTGGGGACCGGAGTTTAACTACGAGCACTACGACGAGAATATTGATCTCAAGCCAGCTTGGAAGTTTATTGGCGATGTGATCCAGTTTTGGATTGAGGAATATCACATTGATGGCATCCGCTACGATGCTGCTCGCCAAATTGCCAACTACGACTTCATGCACTGGATTGTTGAGCAAACCAAGCAGACCGCTGGTGGCAAGCCCTTCTATAACATTGCTGAGCATATCCCCGAAACCACCAGCATTACCGGCGAAGAGGGACCAATGGATGGCTGCTGGCATGAGAGTTTCTATCATTGTGTAAAGGAACATCTGGGCGGAGAGTTTGATTTAGAGCGTCTCAAAGATGCGATCGATGCTAAACGGCAGGGATATCCGGGGGTCACTAATGTCGTTAACTACCTCACCAACCATGATCATCCTCGGCTGATGGTAGAGCTAGCCCAGCGAGAGATCTTTGATCAAGCAGCCTTTAAGCGCCTCAAGCTAGGTGCAGTTTTGTTAATGACGGCCATGGGAGTCCCAATGATCTGGATGGGAGAAGAGTTTGGCGAATATAAAGAAAACTCCCCTGACCCAGCCAAGTTGGAGTGGTCGTTGCTGGCCAACGAGTTGAATCAAGACTTATGGAAGTACTACAAGGGGCTGATTGCCCTCCACAAATCTAATCCCGCCTTGCGGACTAATAATGTTAACTTCTTTTTTACCGATCCTGAGACCAAAGTCGTGGCCTACATTCGCTGGAATGATCAGGGATCTCGGGTAGTCGTGGTGGCGAACTTCTCAGATAATTATTTAGCTGATTATGCTGTCCAAGATTTTCCAGAAGACGGGATCTGGCATGAGTGGACTGGTGACTACGATGTGGAGGTCAAAGATCATCAGTTAGTCACAGACCTGCCGGAGTATGAAGCCAAAGTTTTTGTCTGGTAAGACTTGCGCTAGACAAACATGGGTTTTGGCTTTGAAATACCTTCAAACCAAGCGGGTGGCCTGTGATAGAATGAGTGACTGCTGCATCAGTGAATTATTTTCCCTATGGCCTTGCTGCAAGAACGAAAACACGAGATTATTTCTGATTACCAAGTTCACGAGACGGATACTGGCTCGGCGGATGTTCAGGTTGCAATGCTGACTGAGCGAATTAACAAGCTCAGCAGTCACTTGAAGATCAATCAAAAAGATCACGCTTCCCGGCGGGGGCTGCTGAAAATGATCGGTCAGCGCAAGCGCCTACTCGCTTATATCGTGAAGCAAGATCAACAGCGTTATCGAGATTTGATTACCCGGCTTGGCATTCGCGGATAAGGGCTTATGGCCTCTCAAAAGCACAAATCGTCAAAACGCAAAACCCTGCCCTTTGAGCCCAAAACGACTCAAAAGAAGTCTATGGAAGCTTCTGCGGCTTCCCAATCGACTCCTGTGGCTGCCTCAGCGGGAGGGGCAATTCCCCAGGTAGTCAGTCAGCGCATGGTGCGGCGGATTTTAGTCTTTTGTGGAATTCCTTCACTATTAGGCTTTCTCACTCTGCCTTTGTTCTACTTGATCATCACCCGTGAATGGCTTGATCTGCCCAACGCAGCCGCGATTTGGGTGAGCATGGGGTTTATGGGCCTAAGTGTTTTGGGGCTTAGCTATGGGATCTTTTCTGCCTCTTGGGATGAAGTTCAGCCTGGAAGTAAGCTCGGCATAGGGGAATTTAAACTAAATCTCAGTCGCACGGCTGAGGTCTGGGGCAATCGGGGCGATCATAAGAAATCCTAAATTCCTTTGCGGTTCAGTCTGAATAGATGACAATGGAAAAAACCATATAGATGACAATGGAAAAAACCATTGCCGTCTAGATTGCCAGACAATCCCCAGGAAGTTTGGCGCTTGTTCTAACTTACTTAATCAACGCAGGACATTTGACATGATTATTGTCATCAAAGCGGGTACGCCTGAGGTTGAAGTTAACCGAATTGGCGAGGAGATGTCGACCTGGGGGCTGACACCTGAGAAAATTATTGGTAAGCACAAAGTTGTAATTGGACTAGTGGGGGAAACAGCTGACCTGGACCCGCTCCAGATCCAGGATGTAAGTCCTTGGATTGAGCAGGTTTTGCGGGTTGAGCAACCCTTTAAGCGCGTCAGCCGGGAGTACCGGCATGGGGAAGCCAGTGATGTGGTGGTCTCAACCCCCAATGGCGAGGTTCATTTTGGAGAACAACATCCCTTAGCGATTGTGGCCGGGCCTTGCTCGGTTGAGAATGAAGCCATGATTGTTGAAACTGCCCACCGGGTCAAGGCGGCTGGGGCTAAGTTCCTACGTGGTGGGGCCTATAAACCTCGAACGTCTCCCTATGCCTTTCAAGGTCATGGTGAAAGCGCCCTAGGTTTACTGGCGGCGGCCCGAGAAACAACAGGCTTAGGAATTATCACCGAGGTCATGGATACGGCTGACCTGGAAAAGGTGGCAGAGGTGGCGGATGTGGTCCAGATCGGGGCCCGGAATATGCAGAACTTCTCGCTCCTTAAGCGGGTTGGGGCCCAGGAAAAGCCAATCCTACTGAAGCGGGGAATGTCTGCCACGATAGAAGAATGGCTGATGGCCGCAGAATACCTCTTGGCAGCCGGCAATCCAAATGTAATCCTTTGTGAGCGAGGAATTCGCACCTTTGATCGGCGCTACGCCCGCAATACCCTTGATTTGTCTGTGATTCCAGTTTTGCGATCGCTGACCCATCTACCGATTATGATTGACCCCAGTCATGGCACCGGTCGATCTGAGTACGTGCCGGCAATGGCAAAAGCAGCGATCGCCGCTGGTACTGATGCGTTGATGATTGAGGTTCATCCAAACCCAGCCAAGGCTCTCTCTGATGGTCCTCAGTCCCTAACACCAGCAGAATTTGATCAGCTGATCCAGGAATTGGCAATCATTGGTAAGGCAGTGGACCGCTGGCCTCAAGTCCCCACGACAGTGGTCTAGAGGCTTTAATCCAGAACTTCCCACAGGCAGAGAGCGGCAAACATGAATGCTAATGATCAACCCAGACTAGAAACTTCAAATTCGCGTGATTTTAGCAGCTCCAACCTCCAGCATCAGGATTTTCGAGGCACAGATCTTAGTCGCGCTGATCTGCGGGGAAAAAATCTAAATTGGACCAATCTTGAAAAGGCCAACCTTAGCTGGAGCAACCTCAGCCATGCTGACCTGCGCTCAGCCAACTTAAGCCAAGCCAATCTGAGTCATGCCAATCTCTCCCACGCCAATTTAAGTTGGGCCAACCTCCAAGGGGCCAACCTGTATCGAGTAAATTTAAGTCACGCAACCTTAAGCCATACCAACCTCAGTTTTGCCAATTTGAGTCAAGCAAAACTTAATCGAGCTGATTTAGCTGGGGCGAAACTTGATCAGGTAATTATGCCAGATGGTAAAACTGCAAGCTAGCGGTAACCCTACTGAGACTCTTCCAGGGCAAGATAGAAACCCAGGACAAAAGCAGTCGACCAGATCGTCACAATCCAATGAAGCGTTAGCTCAAGCATTATCATCCCCCGAATGCAGGTCCCCAAAGGGCACTTGATTAAGTATCGCTCTGTGACTGTTTTTTATGCAATCCAAGGAGGTCGGTATTTTCATCGTTTTGCTTCTAGAAGGCGAGAAAAATAAAACCGAGTCTTTGTCATCGCAGTACGTTCAATCTCCCAGCCAGATGCTTCTAGGTTTTTGATTACCTCCGCCTCCCGGTGAAGATATGCTCGGGTGGCTTTGCTGGGGCCAGGGAAAAAGTCACCAATCTTCTTTAAGAGGGTATAGGCAAGGGTTTTGGGGGCAAAGCTCAAGATCAATCGACTCTCAGCAAGCTGACTGAGATGGGCAATCATCTCTGCTGCCTTAGCTTGAGGATAGTGAATTAAAACATCTAAACAAATGACGGTGTGGTAAGACCCGGTTAAAGTTTCTAAGTCTTGAGCCTTAAATTGAGGGTTCTGAGTAGACCCCAAAACCGATTCAGCCCGCACCTTGGCTTCGCCGATCATTTTTGCGGAAATATCGCTGGCAAAAACCTTTGCCCCTGCTTGGGCTAGGGGAATACTTAAGCTGCCAACGCCACACCCAGCATCACAAATCGATAAACCAGCTAGATTATCCTCTGCTTTTAGCCACGTCAAAACGGTGTCAATGGTCTGTTGGTGGCCTGTACGGATATCTCTTTGCACCTTATTGACAGTAGCATCTCCGTAAATGCGCCGCCAGCGATCAAATCCAACGGTATTGAAATAATTTTCTACAATTACCTTGTCGTCTGTCGAACTCATTGGGGACATGCCTTTGCAGAAACCAAGCGGGACAAGTATCAACCTCCTGGGCGGTCTTTTGGCGCTGTGCAGCTCCAGTAGACCATCCTATTATTAAATGCTCCCATAAACTAGTTTTAAGCTAGAGTCCTTGTTCAACTGACAAAAGGATTCACTCAAGAAGCAACAATCAATCCCCACCCTAGAGGGTCGAGAAAACCCACCCCCCGGTTCAAAGGATCTGTGATTAGATAGAAGCAGGTCTCTACAGCTTTATAGGAGACAGTTGTGAACCTCAATACCCCCAACATTTGGCGAAATCTTGCAGCCATTAGACCCTGGTTAATTGCCATTACTGTGATTTGGCTGCTGGGTTTTATTGGCTTAGGGTGGTTGGTCAAGTCTTTTTTTGTCCTGATAGCTCTAATTCTACTAACTCCCGTCGTTGTCTTTTTAGGGCTTCGCTGGTGGCTGCAGCGAAACTTAACCCAGGACCAGTGTCCGGTTTGCGACTATGAGTTTGTTGGCTTAAATCAAACCCAAACCCGTTGTCCAAACTGTAATGAACCGCTGCAAATAGAAGACCGCCAATTCCAACGGTTGACTCCCCCCGGCACAATTGAAGTAAACGCAGTAGAAGTGGCTGCTCAAACTCTAGAAGATTAACTTTTTGAAAATCTTCTAAAGTCTAATTTATGTTCCTCAGAGGCTTTTTGGGTAGTACATAGTGTTCTGCCGTAGTTTGCTTCCCGCATGGCCCTAAGCCCTAAGTAAGAGCGGCGTCAAGCAACTACCTTGTAGGGGTGCGAAACTATGATTCCATGCCCTTTCGGACCCCTCCGTGAACCTTCCGCTACGCTCCTCTCGGACTCCCAAGCTAGATGCTTAAAAGAGCCTCTAAAATCACTTCTAGCTGATTGAAACATAAACAGGCAAACTTGAGAAGCTAACTCCTATGGGCTCCGGCTTCTTGGGTAAAGGTGATCAATGTTTTTGTTTCTCTCTAAACTGCTACCGCTGTTTCTCTACCCTTTGGGGCTGAGCTGCTTGTTAATGGTAGTAGCGCT